>JAPOKN010000033.1 GCA_029977605.1 Methanobacteriota archaeon | reverse complement strand
CCGCCACTATATGCCAAAATTACAGTTAACTGCTTTTTTGCTACAACACTGGAATCAGAGATATCCTGGGCATAGGCATCGAAAACATCTCCATCTTCTTTGTAAACTGCCTGACTACCCACAGTTATGAATAAATCTAACGATTTACTATCTCCTCCACTTATCGAAACTTCGGTAACGGTTGCTCCATTTTCCTTAAAGGAATGGCTCCAACCATCAGGGAAGTTATCTCCCATGTAAAGCTGAATTGTATGATCTCCTTCTACTGCAGATTCAAGTAATAAATCTACTTCAAATTGCTGTCCTGCTTCCTTGTTAATAAATATACCTGAACTACTTTGTGGAACTAAAGATAAGGATAAACCGAATGAACGTGTTAAAACCAAGGTTGCCGCGTCGCTCTTGGTAGTGTTACCTTGTGAAATTCCTATTAATTTAATTGAAGCTGTATCTATGTCGCCACCTTGTGCAGGTTTGGCCCAAACAGTAACATTTGCTACATTATATCCATCACCGAGCCTTGGAATGTCAGAGACTATTATGGTTCCATCATTTAAATCATTATATTCAAATTTAATTTCCCAATCCGCTGGAACTTCCTGTGAAATTAATTGAACTGAATCTGTGGCTTGACCTTGATTTGCTATACTTAATTGATACTGATTCCAATCTCCTGCAACTCCATTAGTACTCAAGCTTGTTACAGCTTGCCCTGAATTTGGATCATCAAAATACATAGATACTTCATAAGCTGCACCAACTGAAGTTTTTGTTTCCAAATCAAAATTAACTGGTGTAACAGAATTCTCTGAGCGACCTGTAAACACAACGATTGTATTTTTACCTACCATTTCGGTAGAATCGGCTGCAGATACTGTAAATGTAATAGATTGCTCGTCCCCTGGAGATAATGTATTACTTGTCCAAGTTTGAGGACTAACAACCCAGTTATCTGAGGTTTCACTTGGTTCAATTGTAAATTTATCATTTTCATCACCTGAATTTCTTACTAATATCTGGTAAGAAACATCTCCGCCGACTGCCACACTTTGTTGAGTTTCAGGCGTGTTCAAGTAAACACCATATGCATCCATCTGAATCGATTTATCAACATAAAATTCATTCCCCTGCTGATCTACGGCTGCAACTCTAACTGCATAAATTCCTTTACCATTATGATTTTCAGAAGGCTCTGCAGGATCGTTATAATTCCATACCAGTTCCTCAAACTCATTAGTTCCACTATTATCATCAGGTTCATCTATATCTGCAGTATCAACAAACAGTTCATTATCGTCCGAATCAAAAACAGTAACTCTAAATTCTGTAATGTCATAAGTTCCAAAAGCATTCAACGCTTGTGCTGAAACAAAAACTTTCGAAAAATCAACTGGAAGATTTGGCTGGAAATTATCGGAAGATATTAAATCATCTAGGTCTGAGGTTTCCAAATTATAAGATTCAGTAACTATTTCAATATCTGTAACTGGATTTGTAGTTGTAATTAGTCTTGAAGGTGAATCTCCATCCTTACCAGTATCTAATTCCAAATTTATCGCATTATCTCCATCATTTTCTAATTCAAGTACTATGAAATGCTCAACATCAAACTGATGAGTTGGACCATAATCATCTTCCCAAAATACATCAACATGGCCCTCATTGTTACCTTGTAATACTGAAGGAATATCCATACCTCCAGTTGCTAATAATTCACCTCCAGTCATGGTGGTACCGTCTCTAACATAAATATTCAAATGGCCTGTATTGAAATTAGCTGAATTAGCGTATAGGTATATATGAAAACCTACATCTGTCCTGTAAGATTTAGATTCTAAGTTTGACTGCAGACTAAAATTTAGTGCAAAGAAATAACTACTTCCTACAGGAATATTGACTGATTCTGCATCCCCATGCCCTCCAGATTCTCTCGTGTGAAGTTTACCTACTCCATTTTCACTATACAAATAAAGATTGATATCTTTCTCCTGTCCAACTACTTCCTCAGCTACAACAGGATTCCAAAATAAAATGGTTCCAAGAAACAAAAATACCAAGGCAACGGAAGCAAATTGTCTTACATTCACATTTTATTGACTGATGTTAGGTAATAAATAGGTATCCCCTCACAAAAAATGTGACTTAATGAAATGTTACGCTTTATTTTGCCACTTGCTAACTATTTCTTCAAGGTCTCTAATAAATTCAAAAAGTCTAGTTCTGGCATGCTGAGGAATGTTACTGTCATTAATTTGTTCCTCGAGTACAGAAATTGTAGAGTAAATTCGTAAATCAAGATCATCTTTTTCATTTAATAAATAAGTCTCTAGACCTGTTACCACATTAGTTCTAACATTTCTTGGAACTGATGTATCTTCAGTTATGCTAGTTCTAATTTCCTTAGACAATGTTGAAATGAGTTCCTCTACCATAATTTACCTCTAACAAATATTAAGATGGCGTTGCATCTAGAGACGGCCTATAAAATTAAGCCTTACTACCTTCGACATTAATTTCTTTATTACGAATACGAGTGCTGCTAATTCTTCTCCCATCATTTGCTAAGACTAAGGGAATAACTACTATTTCTAATTCTTTCAAACCTTTTAACTTACGGTTAACATTCAACTCTATTGCTACTTTCTCAGTTTCTTCTGATACAATTATCGCATTCAAGCTTTCATCAAAAACTCCGGGACCCCAGTTATCATTAAGTTCAAGAATAGAATAATTGCCTTTGAAATTACTTGATACAAAATTATTTAGTGATTCAAAACGTTCTGAGTAAGGAGTAATACATTCTTCACTTCTGTTAATTTTCGCTCTTACGTCTGAAGTTAAGCCAATTATTATTTCCTCTGATAAGCTAAATGCAGTCCTGAGCAGAGATTCATGACCTAAGTGCATCTTGTCGAAAGTTCCTCCCAAACACACTTTACTGTATTTTTTCACAAGTCAAGTATAATATAACCCTTTAATGTAATTACGGTATGGATTTTGAGAAAGATTATAAATCTTATTTCATTTTTGGAAGTATATGCTTTCTATGTGCAATTATAACAATCGTAGGTGGTGTTGAAAAAACTGGAATATGGATGGATGCAATGTATCCTTTATTTCTTCTTTTTTCAATAGCATGTTTCTCAATAGGCTGGATCAGATACAACAAAAAAGATGAAAAAACTTAAAATATAACACTACAAAGGAGATATCTAGTATGAAAAAATTAATAATGATTTTATTCGCCCTGTTAATTCCAAGCGCTGCTGCTGAAATGGCACACACGCCTCAAGAAGTAAGTGAAGGAACTACATTTACAGCTTGGATTGACGTTGATGAAGATGTTGAAAGTGTTACTTTTTATGTTTGCACTCTTGAGGAACCACACACTTGTTACAAACCTCAAAAAATGACTCGAAATGAAAGCCAGAACGGTAGATTTCAGTTTGATTACCAGGTAAAATCTAATGATTTTCCAGGGTATAAATATGAATTAGAGAAACAAGATAATTCTACAGAAAAAATACCTGCAAGTGAGTATGGCTATTACGAAGGAATGGAAGTAGAAAAAATGGGTGATTCTTATTATTTTAAAGTAAATATGAAAATTGAAGAAGAATCTGATGGTGCGCGTGAAGGATTATTCAGAGAATACTGGACTTATGCTATAGTAATAGCTTTAGGTTTCATATATTTTGCATTAAAAAGATGAATATCGGTGAGTTATTAATCTATTGTGCCCCTCTGCTGGCAATAACATCGATCTACATACTTCAGACAAGGAAAAAACTCGAATATCTTAACGTCTCATTGCTGTCTTTGCTAGGAGTACAGACAATCTCTCTTAGCATGCTAGTTTACTTTTTCTATACCACAAATTTGGAATACAAGTACGTCTCAGACTATTCCGCCGAAAACTTAAGCCTGTTCTACAAATTATCTGGTTTATGGGCTGGACGAGACGGAACTTTGTTGATATGGACGTGGAGTGCATCTCTTTTCATGATTATGGAAAGAAGGTTTAATTCTCATCAAGATAGGCAAAAAGAACTTACAACTATCGTATGTTGTTTTCTAATATTAGCCCTTTCCATAATTCAGCTTTACATTAACCCTTTTCGAACAAATGAAATAGTGCCCCTTGAAGGCAACGGATTGAATCCATTATTGCTATCTCCATTCATGATAATTCATCCTCCAATAGTATTCATTTCATATGGAATGGTCGTACTAATATATGCTGCAGGTATGGCTTATTTACTAACTGGTGAAAAGAATTGGAATGAATCAGTAAAAAGATGGGGGAGGGCGTCATGGATAGGAATGAGCTTAGCTCTCATATTAGGTGGTTATTGGGCTTATGTTACTTTAGGATGGGGCGGATATTGGGCATGGGATCCTGTTGAAACTGCAGGACTTTTACCTTGGTTAGCTATGACTACTCTGCTTCATACTTCAGTTATGTCTAGAAGAAGAGATGATTATGTAATTTTAGGGCCTTTACTTGCAATGCTAACATTCATTTTAGTACTTCTGGAATCATTTGTTACAAGGGGTGGAATATGGTCTTCTGTTCATGCATTTATAGTTGAGGAAACTGGAGGTACTTTGTCACGATTTTGGTTTGTATTAGAAGAGGACATTTCAGTGAGAGGATTCTTCATAATGATGATTCTGTCAATTATTTTAACATTATATTTGGTAATTCAAAAGTATAAAATGCTTGAAGAGAAAGAAAGTAAACCTTTGAAGAATTTAAATGATGTACTTAATGAAGAAAATGTTTTCTTTGCTGCCATTTACACTCAACTACTGATTTTGACAGTCACATTAGTCCTATTACTTGTGAGAAGTAAGGGATATATGGCTCCAGAAGTCTTTGAAATCAGATTGGCACCATTTGTAGTATTACTTGCAGCTATTTTTACAATCCATACCTTAAGACCATTTTACGAAATGAAAAATGTATTGGTAGTTGCAGTATTAGGGCTTGTATTTAGCTTGGCTTATGCTATAATTTCCGATGGAAAGGCTTGGATGGTTGGAGCGATGATCCCTTGGGCAGTAATTTGTGGATTCTCCATTTTTAAATATATGAATCATCATAGAAAAAAGAAACTACTGGGAATGCTGCGAGCATGGGGTCCATACACTGCCCATTTAGGATTCATGCTAATTATAGTAGGTTACTGTTTATCCTATGGTTTAGATGAAGAAAATACTGTGAACTTAGAGGAAGGAGATCGAAGAATCGTAGGTAAATATATTATTGAATTGAAAGACATTGAAATGAATCCACTGGAAAATGAAATAGAACTAATTGCGTATATCACTTTAGAGAACAAGAATTCAGGAGAGCTTGTACTTGAAGATAAAATATCAAAGAAAATTGAAAGTGGAACTAATCAAGAAACAACTCAAATTTATCTGAGGCATGACCTTGATAGAGATCTCTACATTACTTTGAATGGTGCGACACCAGGAAATGAAAACGAAAGTAGTCGTGCTGTAATTACTGTTAGAGATATTCCTGGAATCATTCTTGTATGGATTGGATCTTTGCTGACAATAGTAGGAATGTTGACAACCATGTTTACCGAATGGAAGCCTGGGAAAAACTGGTTAAAGAAAATGTCAAAAAAAGTGCCAGACCACTAGCGTTGTCGTCCTGGCAAGATGTCAGACACCGTATTTCTTCTCAACCCCGCGACCCACTCGAGCGTCGGTAGTCCACGGTAAGGCTGCTCCCTTCCGGGCCTGACCCGGTTTCCATGATGAAGACTCGACATTTACCCTCCGGTAAATGTCTGCAATCACCTGCGACCCCGAGGGACAGGATATCTCAGTTGAAATGCGGATTAGACAGCTTACTGGGTGCGCCGTCACTAGCTGTCGCCCCCCCTAAAGGCGGTTGAGGGTCACAGGGTACGTCTAGCTCCCCGGCCAAGTCCAGCTTTACCTCTTTCCTATACTACTATTTGGAGTTTTGCATGCCAAAAATCTTTCTTATGCCACTTGCAGGACTATTGAAAAGTCGCTCTGTCCAGGTTATTTTTTCAGTACTAAATTGATCTAAAATTGCTTGACCGTATGGCTCAATTGTTTCACTTGCAACGTTAGCATATCCTCTTTCATGGATTTCTGTTAAAGTATCTGAATAGTAACCTAGAATATTTTCATAAAGCATTTTACCTGCCACATTGGGCGCACTAATAGTTAAGCCTCCTAACTGCTTTACTCGATTAGTTGTTTGAAGAGTTAATAAACCTCCCAATTCCAATAAGGACTGTCCTTCATCTGTTGCAGTATTCATAAAATCTTGAAGTACATTTGACATTTCTGTAACAGTACCACTTGCAATGCTACCGGAGTTAGATAATAGATCAGATATTGAATCTCTTATTTCCTCAATATTTGACAAAATCTCATCTTTAGTTAAAGGCGGCGTATCTATATTTTGAGCAAAGCTAGTTGTCGTTCTTTCTAAACCTTCAAAAAGAGTAGTGAATGAATCTGCAGAAGTTTCAGAATCGATATAACCATTTTCTACCATTTCTTCATGAAGTCTTTCAAGATAGGCTTGTCCTCCTTTAACTGAGTCTGCAAAAAAAGCAAAAAACCATAAAGGTGACAAATGGATTGTTGCAATGCCTACTCCTTCAATGGTATTCCCAATTAATTTTCTTGTGGCAAACTCT
This sequence comes from Methanobacteriota archaeon, assembly GCA_029977605.1. Taxonomy (GTDB): domain Archaea; phylum Thermoplasmatota; class Poseidoniia; order MGIII; family CG-Epi1; genus CG-Epi1. The sequence goes on along the minus strand of JAPOKN010000033.1, from coordinate 4,105 downwards.
CCTTCCAATCCCTCATCATCATATACTCCCTTGACGCCACCAACGTTTTCAACTGTAAACCTCAAGATATTGCCTACAAATATATTATAACTAGTAGTATCTTTTACAACACCGGGAACTAATATGTCTGTAGTTTCCTTGAAAATACCACCTAAAAGTGCTGAAAGACCACGCACGTATCGCTCAGGTAAAGATAAGGCATAAACAGTTCCATTCCAAAGAAATTTAGCAGCATCTTTCAAAGGTTTAACCATTTATAATTTTACCACCGATAATTACCGTGTCAACATGATTTATTCCAAAATGATATGTTAAATGTCTATAATCTGGAACATCACATATTAACAAATCTGCACGCCAACCCTCTGAAATGACGCCCCTGTCACTTTTTCCTATTGCAAAAGCTGCATTTATAGTAGACGAAACAAGAGCTTCTGCTGGAGTCATTCCCATTCTAAAAACCGCCAACTGTTGAACTAGCTGCATAGATTCAGTGTAACAATTAGGATTACAGTCTGTTGCCAAAGCTATGGGAAGATTATTAGCTATCATTTTCCTAGCTGGTGAATAATGGTCCGATAATAAAGCAAAAGGAGTACCTGGCAAAAGAACCCCTATAACCCCAGAATTGCTAAGTTCCTTAATTGTTTCTAAAGAGCTTCCTGCAAGATGATCTGCAGTTACTACTCCTATCTCTGCACCTAAACGTCCTCCACCCGTATCTCCAAACTCATCAGCGTGAATTTTTAAGTTGAAACCTAGAGATTTTGCTGCTGTTAAAATTTCTTTTGATTCGTCTACTGTAAAAGCACCTTCTTCGCAAAATACATCACAATATTCTGCTAAATCTTTAACTAAAGGAAGCATTCTGATTACTTCTGATACATATTCAACTTTACTCAAACCATCTGGAAATGCATGAGCACCCATAAAGGTCACTACTACATCTGCTAAATTAAGAGACTTTAACCAGTTGGCCACTCGTAATTGTTTCAACTCTGTATCTTCATCTAAACCATAGCCTGACTTAATTTCAATAGTAGTGGTACCAAGTTCTATAGCTTTCTTGAATCTTTTCAGCGTTTGTTCTCTTAATTCACTCTCACTAACTGCACGAGTCTCTTTAACTGTGCGAAGAATTCCTCCGCCATCTGCTAAAATTTCTTGATAACTTTTGCCCTTTAGCTTCCATTCAAGCTCATGCTCCCTAGAACCAGCCCAAACTAAATGTGTGTGCGGATCTACAAAGCCAGGAACTACAACTTTACCTGCAACATCTATTACTTCGGCCCCTGGTGCTTCAATATGTTTTGCAACTTTAATAATTTTATCTCCTTCAATTAGAATGTCAGTATTAGCACGTCTGTCGACGATGCCCATCGCATCTCCGAAATGAGGCTTAACTGCAGGCCTAGGCGTTACAACCTCTGATGCTCCGCGTAAAAGGTACACTCTTGGCTATAGAGGGAAGGTCATAAAGACCTTACTTCATTGAAGCTATAATGCTAGAGATGAAAGTCTTCCGTGAATCGCCAGAAAAGATTTTTGAAGACTTAAAGAAACGTAATTTGCCAAAAGACATTGCACTCAGCGTTATTGATTTAGATAACAAATGGAGAAAGCTAATCGAAGAAGGAAATAGATTAAGGGCTAAAAGAAATACTATCTCAAAAACTATTGGAGAACTCAAAAAAAAGGGAACCGATTTTTCAGAAGTACTTAAAAAAATGACTAATCTAAAAAACGATTTAGTCCAAAATGAAAAAGACACCGAGGAAGCGCTAAATATTAGAGACTCAAAAAGAATGCTCGTCCCAAATCTCTTAGAGAGTGAAGTGCCGATTGGAAAAGACGAAAATGGAAATGTAGAATTATCAAAGAAAGGTATAATAAATGATAATAAAAAATGGCTTTCACATCAAGACATTCTAGAAGGAATTAACGGAGCTGACTTAAAAAGAGCTTCAAAAATAACTGGAAGAAGATTCTACTTCCTTACTGGAGATTTGGCTAGACTTGAACTTGCTCTAATTAATTTTGCAGTAGAAATGCTTTGTGAAAAAGGATATAGTCTAACAACTCCGCCTTTTTTAATGAATAGAGAGGCTTACGAAGGAGTAGTTGATTTGAGCGATTTTGAAGATGTCATGTATAAAATTGATGAACATGACTTATACCTTATTGCGACATCAGAACATCCTATTACTGCAAGATTTAAAAATGAAATAATTGAGTTAAAAGAAGGGCCTCTGAAATTTGCCGGAATTTCTACTAATTTTAGAAGAGAAGTGGGGGCGCATGGAATTAGCGATAGAGGTATTTGGAGAGTGCATCAATTCTCTAAGGTAGAACAAGTAATTCTTTGTAAGCCAGAAGACTCAAAAAAGATGCACAAAGAGATACTAGATAATGCAACAAATATTTTTGAAAAATTAGAGATACCTTATAGAGTAATTGATATCTGCACAGGAGACATTGGTACTGTAGCTGCTCGAAAATTTGATATTGAAGCTTGGATGCCATCAACAAATAAATGGAAAGAGGTTGTAAGTGCTAGTAATTGTAAATCATATCAATCTGTTAGACTAAACATGAGATACAGAACATCAGAAGGTACTGACTTTCCTCATACTTTAAACTCAACTGCAGTCGCAACTACTAGGGCTTTAGCTGCAATACTTGAAAATAATCAAACTGATAATGGAGATGTAATTATTCCTAAAGTACTAAGAAAATGGATGGGGAATCAGGAAATAATAAAAGCTAAATGAAGAAAGGATTAATCTTAGGAAGGTTTCAGCCACTACATATGGGTCATCTTTCTATATTTGAAACTGTAATTGATAACAATGAAGAACTGGTAATATGCGTAGGATCATCCAATGAAAAAAGAACTGAGAAAAATCCTTTTACATCTCTAGAGAGAATACAAATGATCAAGTCTGTTTTATCAAACTATGACTGTAATTACGTGATCTTTGAAATCCCTGATATCAATAACAATGATTTATACGTAAATCATCTAGAAAATATTGTGCCTCCTTTTGATAAGGTTTATACGGGAAACAAACTAGTTAAAGAACTATTTGAAAGAGCGGGATATCCTGTAATAGTTCCTAATTTAATCAACCGCGAGGCTTGGCAGGGGGTTTCCATCCGTCAGGCGATGAAGGACGGTGATGATTGGGAAATGGATGTCCCTGCAAGTGTAGCAAAAATAATTTCTGATATAGAATTGTCATAGCGGGCCCCCTCCCTCCTTTTGACTAATCTACTTTTACTTTCGTTCCTTTGGGCTTATCAGATTCTTTTTTGCTTAATACTAGATCTAATATTCCATTTTTGTAAGTAGCTTTCGAAGATTCAGTTTCTACCAATGAAGTTAAATCAATGCTTTTGAAGTATTTACGTGATTCAGTCTTAACATTGACTTCTACCTTATCTTCCATTACATTAATATCTATATCTTCTTTGTTAACACCAGGAAGTTCAACCGTAATTGCAATTTGATTGTCTGTCTCATTAATGTCTGTAAGAGGTTCTCTCCTCGTATCTACCGTAGGTTTTTCTCCTTTCTTTCCAAACGGTTTCATCCTTGTATTTCCAAAGTCTTCAAAAACTGGAAAACCATCTGGACCTGTTTTAACTGAAAAACCAAAAACAAATGGATTATTGGTATCATTTTCTGAATTATTACCTTCTAAAGCATCTCTCATTAAACTGTCCATTTGCTTACGCATTTTTTGAAATTCTCCATCTAAATTATTGAAGATGTCCTCTATATTCCAATCCTCGCCGCTAAACCAATCATCTCTTCGTTTTCTGTTCATATTTCTCCAGTAAACAACCTTTAGTTGTAAACCTTTAGTTTAGTAGCTATATTTAAAGGTTATTTAGGTCTCGTCATCGGCTTCAGAAATCACAACAGCTTCTGCAACAACAGGTTCTGCCACTACTGGTTGAGCGACAACTGGCTCGGCTGCCACTGGTTGAGCAACAACGGGTTCGGCTGCCACTGGTTGAGCAACAACGGGTTCGGCTGCCACTAGATCAGCAACAATGCGTGCTGCTACCACAGGTAAAACTTCTATCCGTTTAGCTCCCT
>JAPOKN010000054.1 GCA_029977605.1 Methanobacteriota archaeon | reverse complement strand
GTATTCCTCAGGGACTTCTCCCTTTGGATGAGTATCCCATTTCAATGCTGCCTTTTTGTGATCGCCATCAAAAGGACCATTGTACAATCTCTTAGGTTCAAAGAAAATAACGGGGTCATCATCTTCTATTGCAGAAATCAAAAGACCTTTTGTATCATGAGGATTTGAAGGTATTACAACTTTTAATCCTGGAGTGTGCGTGAAATATGCTTCAGGACTTTGCGAGTGATAGTGACCTCCTCTTATTCCTCCCCCACTAGGAGTTCTTATGGTAACTGGGGCTGAATATTCGCCTCCACTTCTGTATCTAAGTTTAGCTAATTCGTTTGTAATCTGATCAAAAGCTGGAAATATGTAGTCAGCAAACTGAATTTCTGCTACAGGTCTCAAACCATTAATTCCCATGCCAATTGCAGTAGAAACAATACCACCTTCTGCTAATGGAGAATCGAATACTCTGTGCTTTCCATATTTAGATTGAAGGCCATCAGTACATCTAAAAACTCCTCCAAAATATCCTACGTCTTCACCAAAAATACAAACATTAGAATCTTTTTCAAGAATTATATCCAACGCTGAGTTGACTGCTTGAATCATATTCATTTGAGCCATCTAAATCCCCAACTCCTGCCTTTGTTTTCTCAAATGTCTTGGAGGTTTCTTGTAAACATCTTCAAACAAAGTCTCTTCAGAAGCCCAAGGACCTTCATTTAATGTCCCATATTTTTCAGCTTCTTTGTATGATTTAATAACCAATTCATCTAGCTCTTTTTCCAACTTATTTTGATCCGTTTTGGACCACTCGCCTAATTCAATTAAATGCGACTTCAGACGTTCTAAAGGATCTCCCAAAGGCCAAGACTTCCATTCGTCTTTAGGTCTATATCTTGTAGGATCATCACTAGTTGAATGTGCTTCTGCCCTGTAAGTAAATACTTCTATGAAAGTAGCTCCCTCTCCTTTGCGTGCTCTTTCAGCGGCCCAATTTGTAACTGAATAGAGTGCTAAAAAATCATTACCATCTACTCTTATACTTGGCATATCATAAGCAATACCTCTAGATGCGAATGTAGCATCCCCTGATGAAAAGTTTTTATGCGTTGAAATTGCCCATTGATTGTTAACAACATTCAAAATTACTGGTGCTTTGTAAACTGATGCGAAATTGAGTGCATAATGAAAATCTCCTTCTGCAGCAGTACCGTCACCTAACCAAGAAATTGATACATTATCTTCTCCTTTGTAAGCTGAAGCCATTGCACAACCTACTGCTTGGGGAAATTGAGTGCCTACCGGACTAGATATAGAAACTAAATTACCTTCTTTCCAAGAATAATGGACCGGCATTTGTCTACCTTTAACATTATCTTTAGAATTTGTAATACAATGGCAAATCATATCCACTAAATTACGACCGCGAACAAACTGTAGACCTGGTTGCCTGTAAGACGGAAATAAAATGTCATCTGGCCTTAAGGCCATTCCCTGAGCAATTGCTACTGCTTCTTCGCCCAACGATTTCATATAAAATGACAACTTACCTTGACGCTGCATAGTTAGCATGCGATCATCAAATATTCTAAGTAAAGTCATATGTCTCAATCCTTCTTTGAGAACTGAAGGCTTGAGATTAGGATTCCAAGAACCTACTGCCTTATTGTTGTCATCTAAAACTCTAACTAATCCAAATGCTAAATCTCTGATTTCTGAAGGATTTACTAAAACATCTGGCTTATCCGAAGAACCTGCCTTTGGCAAATCCAAACTAGAAAAGTCTGCTTTGTCTCCAGGTCTAAACGGAGCATCGGGGACAAATAATGTTTTTTCCTTCTTACTCATGCTACCACCTTCAATTCAATATCAAATGTTTCTCCTTTTGCTGCAGCAACTAAAGATTCTGCCCTATAAGATGAACGAACCATTGGACCTGAAGCAATCGCTTTGAAACCCATCTCTTTTGCTATCTGGGCAAGGCTATCAAAAGTTTCAGGTGAAGGAAAAGACACTACTGGATGGTACCTAGGACCTGGAGAAAGATATTGGCCCAAAGTCAACAAGTCAACTTTAGCAACTCTTAGCTCCTCAAATGCATTTAACAAATCATCTTCAGTTTCGCCAAGTCCAAGCATTATACTTGTCTTAGTAATTATATCTGGTCTAAACTCTTTAGCCTTTTTCAAAATTAACAAACTTTGATCAAATGTAGCCCTCGGATCTCTAACTCTTGGTGTAAGTCTTCTAACTGTTTCTACATTATGAGCAAACACAGTAAGCGGTGAATTATCTAATAAAAATTCTAATGCATTTACATTGCCACTCAAATCACTGCACAAAAATTCAATGCCGACTTTAGGACAGATTTCATGCACTTTGTCTATGCATTTCTTGTAGTGAATTGCCCCTCCATCATCCATATCGTCTCTATTAACTACTGTAATTACTGAGTATGTCAAGCCCATGTTCTTTATCGCTTCTGCTAACTTTTTTGGCTCATCTTCATCGGGAGGTGGCGGATTACGAATTGTATCTACTGCACAAAAACGACAGCCTCGTGTACAAGCTTTTCCTGCAACCATGAAAGTCGCAGTACCTCTACCCCAACAATCATGAATATTTGGACACCTTGCTTCTTCACACACAGTATGTAATTGATTATCCTTAACCGAAGAAGTAGTTGAATTATAACGCTGCATTTCCTCACCAGAAGGTAAGGTAACTTTGAACCATTCTGGCAACCTCTTAGGTTTTTTGTTTGCTAGCACCTATTTTTCAGATGGAATATCCCTAATAATATTATCTATCAATAAATTATTTTTGCACTACCCACTAGGCATAGGCCTCTGTGATGTAAATATTGCGGCTGAGCCTTGTGCTTTGAAGAGCCCTATGAGTGCTGAGAGGCTATTATTATACAAGAAGCCACACTGCCACGATAAATAATGAAAAACCCATTACTCTGTTTAAAATTAGCGACGATTCTGGAGAAGTAAAAAAGTTTCTTAAAAATGTACCGAAGCCAGCCCATAGAGCAACGAAAGGTAAGCAAAGAATAATAGAAAAAATAATTAAAGTCATCTTTGCCAGAATGCCAGTTCCAAAAATTGTTCCAAAACTACCTAACAAAACTATATCGTGAATCCAAGCTTTACCATTAACAAATTGTAACATGGCTCCTGTCAAAGGCGTTAATCTCTGACTCTCACTAGGGCCATCATCAAGTGGTTTAGAAGTAGCTATTTTGTAAGATAGATAAATCATGTAAGAGGCCCCAATCATTGTCAAATATGTTAGTAAACCTGTATTTTGCTCTAAGAAATCAATTGTGAGCGCTACGAATAATCCCATTACAAACCAACCAATCACAAAGCCTGAAATCAATGGAATTGTAGCCCTAAAACCATGCTGAGAACCATGAACTGCACAAAGGATATTATTTGGGCCTGGAGTTATGTACATCGGAATTAAGAAAACTAGGGCTGCAATTAGTAAAGGGATATTCACTTATTCAATGCAATTGGTTTATTGTCAGCATCTACTGCAACCATAACTGCTCTAGCTTCTGTAACAGGTATAAATTTGCCTTCTTCAGCAAATTGCCTCTGTGCAAAAACATGAACGTCTATAGTGACTGACGTTCTACCTAGCTTATGAGTGGTTGCATAATAGGAGACTACGTCACCAACAAAAACAGGTTGCTTAAACTCGATTTCATCCATGGCTACTGTAACAACAGCTCCTTTGTGATATTTGTGAGCTTCAATTGCTGCGGCTTGATCGATTTGGCTTAAAATTACACCACCAAATATTGTACCAAGGGCATTAGTATCTTTTGGCATTGCCAACTGCCTCAAAGTTGGTATCGACGTCAATGGAGATATTGTTTCTTCCATATTGATGGAAAGGAACCCGTATTAAACTATATAATGTGCTCAGAAGATACAGGTATGGTGTGATGGATTGATTAAGAAACAAATTTTGAGCTACAGCATAACTTTTCTATTTATTGGAATAGCATTTTCAGGATGTTTGGACGATAGTTCCTCCAGCAGTAGTGAAACAGAGGGATGGATAGACCCAATTGTTGAATCTGAAAATTGTGAAAATTGTACCGGCTTAGATCAAAATCACCAACATACTAACTTGATGCAACATTTTCTGCAGACTGATAATATAACTTTAATTGATTATCATAATTTAAACTGTGATGGAAACGAAAAGCCTCCTGCTGAATTAGATAATACTGCAGGTAGGCCTTGTTATCCTGAATACAAAAATGTAGCTCCCACTCCTGGAGATAATTCAGAAATAGCAATTGAAGGAAATTTCCTTGAAGGCTGCGTAAAGGTTGGAACACAGGGTGGATGTTATGCATATGTTTCAAGCTACAACCAATTTGAAATTTTAGATATAAGTGAGCCAAACAATATTATCTTGCTTTCAACATACTATGCCGAAGTTGCAAGAATAATTGACATTAAAGTAACACAAGACAATAACTGGGTATTGATAAACCACGAACTCACAAATTCTGAATTAGATCCTATACCTAATGACGACGACGCAAACAGTGGGGCAAATAGACTAGATTTAATTGATGTAAGTGATAAATCTTACCCAGTTAAAAGAGCCGAATGGAATAATCCTCCAGCAGGTTTCCACAATCAAGATATTCACGTATATTGTAGTAACGATATTCCTGACTGGAACACCGATGATTGTGAAGTATTCTTGTTTGGAGCTGATCCGTATCCTGAAATAAATGGAGCTGGGCTATACAAAGGAACTCAAATCTTCTACGCACCTGACGGTTTGGAATCATTTATTCAAGGCGAAAATGAATCTAAAGAAATTGTCCGATGGGGAGGATATTCACCTGATCCTGCTACTACATGTGGAGGTACTGTCTTTAATCACGATAATGTAATTCATAGACACCCTATTACAAATCAAATACTGCTATACGTTTCTTATTGGGATGCAGGACTAAGAATACTAGATGTATCAAATCCGCCTCCTGTTGCAGATCCTAATGGATTAACATGGCCTCAAAATAACGAAGTTGGAAGATGGTTGGGTTGCCCTACTGATTCCAGTGGATGGTATGGTCCTGATGGAGGTGGTCATGCTGGAATGAGTGCTGAAGTATGGACTTCAAAATTAGAAGGCAATGGCTGGATTCATTATGCCGTACCATACGACCATTTAATTTGTAATGGAATATCAAAATACGTAGATGAGTCTGAATGGCCTGCTTCTTGTGGAACTGGACCTGATGACCCTGAATACGGTATAAACTGGAGACATTATACTTTGATAGCACCTGAATATGGTCAAAATGATAATCACACAGGATACGTGAGAACAATTGATACTACTGATCCTGCAAAGCCATTTTTAGTTTCAGAATGGAAACTACCTGGAAAAGGCGTAAGAAGCGATGGAAGTGAACATGAACATCATTTTATTCCAAATATATACATTTATTCTCCACACAATGGAGATACAGGTACAAATGGAAATGTTTATTGGACTCACTATCATGCCGGAACGTGGATAACTGGCCACGATAGGATATGGGAAACTATAGTTTGGAAAGATGGAATAGTAAGTCCTGACCAAGGTTGGCAAGCTATAGAAAAAATGGGAACTACTGACACTCTAGGATATTATCTACCTCATGGGCCTGACTGGCTAGATAATGCCACTGAAGAACTAGGATATGATATGGCAGACTGCTGGGCTTCTTGTATGATTCCTTTTGACTGGGGATTACAATATGACCCTAGAGGTTACATCTTTGTTTCGGAAATGGTTACTGGAATTTATGT
>JAPOKN010000050.1 GCA_029977605.1 Methanobacteriota archaeon | reverse complement strand
TCCCGTGGGCTCGCGCACCACAGTACCATTGAATACGCTGGCGGGCTTAACTTCCGTGTTCGGAATGGGAACGGGTGATCACCGCCGCTATGGCCGTCAGACAGCTCTCGATTTAGAGGCTGTATATATTATTTGACTTTAAGACTGGTTACTATCGTACCTAACGCCGTCGGTCCACATTGTTTCATGCCAATAAGTGTCATCGAAATTAGCGTTTGTTACGGTGGCTCCAGAGAATTTTGCGAATTTTAAGTCAGCTTCAGATAGTGTTGCATCTTCTAGGTCAGCATCTTGGAAGTCTGCATTTGTTAGGTCAGCATAGTTGAGGTCTGCATTCGTTAGGTCAGCATCTTGGAAGTCTGCATTCGTTAGGTCAGCATAGTTGAGGGTTGCATACGTTAGGTCAGCATATTGGAGGCGTGCATTCGTTAGGTCAGCATTGTCGAGGTTTGCACCAGTTAGGTCAGCACCGTAGAGGTATGCACTAGTTAGGTCAGCACCGTAGAGGTATGCACTAGTTAGGTCAGCATTTCTTAGGTTTGCACCAGTTAGGTCAGCACCGTAGAGGCTTGCATCTGTTAGGTCAGCATCTTGGAGGTTTGCATCTGTTAGGTCAGCACCGTAGAGGCTTGCATCAGTTAGGTCAGCATCGTAGAGGTTTGCATCTGTTAGGTCAGCACCGTAGAGGCTTGCATCTGTTAGGTCAGAATAAGCCAACCTAATATGGCTTAGGTCGGCGTAACCAAAGTACGAATCCACAAGTATTGTATGTTGCATTCTTCCAAAATTTATCTCTGCAAAAACAAACGTTGTTCCAGTTAAATTTGAACCTGTAAATTCGGCGTTATTTAGTCTGGCGTAGTCAAGCTTAGCATAGGACAAATTAACATAAGAGAAATCTGCGCCTTCTAGATTAATTCCAGTTAAATCCATTCCAGATAAGTTTGTATTATTGAAATCTGTACCAGCACAATTACTGTATGGAACTAGTCGGCAAGAGGTCATATTTTCTAATTCATTAATTCTTTCCTGCATTTCTTCCATTTCGTTAGTCATTTCATCAATATCTTCGGTCATATTGTTCATTTCTTTTTGCATTTCGTATACAAGATTCCAAAGATTATCTACATCGAAATAGAGATAATCAATATCATCAGACATTTCAGAAACACTATTGTTCATATCATGAATCATTTCAGACATATTGTTCATATGGTTATAGAGAACTTCGTCTCCATCTTCCAAAAATTCTACAATTACGTTCATATCTGCATAAATTTCGTCCACTGTGTCATTCATACTTTCTTCAATGTAGTCAAACTCAGACCATATGTAATCAGTCATATTTCTTGCATATTCTAAATCATCTCTTACTTCTTCAAAATCTGATGAAATAATGTCCCAAACAGCTTCATCCAGTGGTGGTAGGAATTGTTGAACATGAGCACATCTCCATTCCATACCATCGTACGCAGCAATTTCATTTTCTCCACAACCTAAAGCTTCCAAAGTATCTTCAGAGTCATCGATTCCTTCGACTAGAGTTTCCAAGTTATCCAGTCTTGCAATTTCTGCATTTATTTTCGTTGTAAGATTTTCTAAATCTTTCTCAAGACTTGTAAAATCAGTTTCACCAACAGGTTCTACAGTATTGTCTTCTGTGGTTAAATCGTTGTCAGATCCACCGAGACATCCACTGAAAACCAGCAGGAAAGCTAACGCAAATGATGCGTATTTGTTCATAGTTGCCAACAACAGTCCTTCAAAAAAGGCTATGTTAGGAAAAAATCACTTAGCTTCAGCAGCTGCTTTTCTTGATTCTTTAATCTTTTCAGATGCTTCACGTCTTGCAATTCTTTCCATTCTTCTGGATTGTACTCTTTCAGTGATTAACTTCATGTACATTGCATCGTGTTCCATCAATGGAGAATCGGAAATAGTTAGCACATTGTAACCATTTTCTAAGATGACTTCAGCTAAATATTCAAATTTAATTTCACCTTTTTTGATCGGTGAATAGTGCCTTTCGTTTCCTTCAATATCAAATTCAACACCAGAAAAATGGGTATAGAATTTTGTTAATCCTAATGATGCCTGTAAATAATCAAATACACGTTTGAAACTTTCGCGATCATTCAACCATCGGTTTCCTCTTGCATGCAAGTGAGGCCAGTTGATACATGGCGCAGTTCCTTTGACACGGCGACACAATTCGGTTATTTCCCTAATGCTTCCAAATAAATCGTGTTTACCGGCTAATTCAAAGCAAATTTGTGAAGTGTATCCTTTTTCTAAGTAATGATTTCTCATTTGTTGGAAAATTGGGACTAGTCTGTCAATTGCATCCTTTGATGAGATTCCATTGTATGGTCCAATATGAGTTACAATTCTTCTTGCACCAATCATATTGCCGACTTCACCCGCAAATTCTAGGAACTTAATTGATTTGTTACGCATGTATCCATTTCCAAGGAAATCCATGTAATATGGAGCATGTATTCCCATGTGGATATCAAGTGATTGAGCGATAGCTCCCAATTCTTCGAAGTCATCTAATTCGTCGACATATTTACCTCTGACTAATTGTATTTCCATACAATGTAATCCAAGTGCGTGTATGTCTTCAATTCCATCTCGAATATTTCTTCCTTTACAAGATAATGGGATTCCCGCAGGTCCATAACGTAACATAGGTCACTGCGCATTGAGAGGTCCTATAATTACTATTGCTTACTTTTGGGCTTTTTTAACACATTTTTTTGTTTTTTTTCTATTTTTGTCTATTTTTTTAAGGGTCCCTCTTCTCGCACATTGTGAATCCCAAGGCAATAGAGTCTAAATGGCAAAAAAAATGGACCGAAGCCAAAGCCTATGAGTCTGAGCCAGGTGGAGATAAAGAGAAGTATTTTGTTAATTGTCCCTATCCTTATATGAATGGATATTTGCACTTAGGACATGCTTTTACTTATTTGAGAGCCGATATGGTTTCACGATATCAAAGAATGCAAAATAAGAATGTATTATTTCCTTTTGCTTTTCACTGTACAGGTACTCCAATTGTAGCTGCCGCTCAACGTGTTGAGGAAGGTGAAAAAACTCAAATCAAAGCCTTGAAACAAATGGGATTGAGCGATACACTAATCAAGAAATTTTCTAAACCGGAAGAATGGACTAAGCATTTTCCCGATAAAGCAATTACTGACCTGAAAAAATTTGGTGCCTCAATCGATTGGCGTAGAAGTTTCATTACAACCAGTTTGAATCCACCATACGATGCATTTATTCGTTGGCAATTCAATAAACTATTAGCTGGTGAATATTTAATCAAAGGAAGTTTTCCAGTTGTTTGGTGTCCTAAGAGAGGAACAGTAGTTGGAGATCATGACAGATTATCTGGTGAAGGAGAAACACCGCAAGAATATACATTATTGAAATTCAAGGGTGATGATGATTACCTAGTTGCTGCAACACTTCGTCCTGAAACTGTGTTTGGTCAAACAAATATATGGATAGATGGAGAAGGGACATATGCTAAAGCAAAAGTTGGTAATGAAACTTGGATTATGTCCGAAGAGATGCCTTCCAAACTAGAGTTACAGGGACATGAAGTAGAAGTTCTTGGTTCTGTCGAAGGTAGAGATTTAATTGGTAAGAAGTACCAAGCTCCTGAAATTCACAAAGAATTGATGGTTTTACCTTCTAAATTCTGTGATGCTTCAATAGGTTCAGGAATTGTTACATCAGTTCCAAGTGATTCACCGGATGACTATCAAGGACTTATAGATCTTCAAAATTCTGAAAAAGAGTGTAAATCATGGGGAATTGACTTTGCAGAAGTAAGTAAATTAGAACCAATTGCAATTTTAGATTCAGGAGAAATGGGAACTTTACCGGCTCCTGATTTGTGTAAGAAATTAGGAATCAAAGATCAAACCGATCGTGGCAAGCTCGAAAAGGCCAAACAAGATTTGTACTTACACAGCTTCAACAATGGCGTAATGCTTGAGTCTTCAGGTTTCATTTCTGGAAAACCAGTTGCTGAAGCTCGGGAAATGGTTAAAACAAAACTAGTTGAAAATAGTGAAGCAATTGTTTACTATGAATTAACTGGACCAGTCAAATCAAGGTGGATGGCCGATTGTAAAGTAAAAATTGTAGACAATCAATGGTTTTTGGCTTATGGTGATGAGAAGTGGACCGAAACTACAGAACTTGCTTTGAAATCAATGGAATTATATCCTTCGAAAGCTCGAAATCAATTCGAATATGTTCTTCAATGGTTGAATAATTGGGCTTGTGTCCGTGAAAAAGGCCTTGGAACTAAGTTACCTTGGGATGATAACTGGGTTATTGAATCATTGAGCGATTCTACAATTTACATGGCTTTCTACACCGTAGCCCATCATCTGAAAGATTTGGATGAAGATAAGCTAACAGATACTTTGTTCGAGTCCATATTTGGCAGTGGAAACACGAAAGAAGCATCAGAGGAGCTGAAAATTCCACAGGCAGATATCCTTGATTGGCGCAATGAATTCAATTATTGGTATCCATATGATTTGAGAGTTAGCGGTAAAGATTTGATACAAAATCACCTTTCGTTTAGTTTGTACAATCATACAGCCATGTTTGAGAAAGAAATGTGGCCGAAAGGTTTTGCAGTTAACGGATGGGTTTTAGTTGATGGTGAAAAAATGTCTAAATCTAAAGGTAATTTTTTCACATTAAAAGAATTAGTTACAAATTACAGTGCAGATGTAGTCAGATTTACACTTTGTAATGCTGGTGAAGGGTTGGATGATCCTAATTGGGAATTATCTTTTGCTGAAACTGCAGGAAAAAAGCTGGAGAATTGGTTGAATTTTGTAAAAGAAAATAGAGGCAAAGGACGTAGAGATTCACATCCTGTTGATGATTGGTTTAGGGCAATAATGTCTGACACAGCTTACAAAGCAACTAAAGCTTCAGATCGCTTAAAATTCAGAACGTCTACGCGATTATTGTTTTTCGAGTTACCGCAGTATTACAAATGGTACTTGCAGAGGGTGGGAGAGCCAAATGCAGAAATTTTACACGAGTATCTTTCTATGATTACTAGAGGAATAGCTCCAGTAGTTCCTCACATTGCAGAAGAAGCATGGTCTCTACTTGATGAGGAAGGCTTTGTCATAAATCAACAATTTCCTAAAGGTAAGGAATCAGATATCGGCTTTCTAATAGGTGAGGATTTGATTAAACAAACTTTAGAAGATACTAAAGCTATTTTGAATATTGCAAAAATCGAGAAACCTAGTGAAATTGTACTTATTACTTCTCCAAAATGGAAGTGGGAAGCAGTTCAAGCTGCAGGAGATTTAGCAGACGGAAGAGGTCAAGTTAAATTAAATCAATTGATTGGTAGTTTTATGCCGCAGATACCTAATGATTCAAAGAAAGTTGGCGCTGAATTTTTGAAAAAATGGGTTCTGAAAGACATTCCTTCACTTGGTCCAGAATGGCAAGAAAGGTACAAAGTTCTAATTGATGAAAAGGCAATTTTGGAGTCTTCAATTGACTTCTTTAGTAAAATATTTGACTGTCCAGTTTCAGTAATTAATGCTGAAAATGCAGTTTCTCGTCTAGAACCGAAATCTAAGCAAAGTGCACCTCTAAGACCTGCAATTTTCGTTTCATAGATAGTCTTTTGTCGACGATAAATGGCCTTATTTTTGTTTTAACAATCCTTTATAAATGCGGTTCTTGTCCGGCGGACCCCGTGTTAGAGAATATCTAACGGGAGTAACAAAAATGACTGAACAGCGAAACTCGCGTATAGCTTTGTTAGCCGTAGTAATGCTTCTTTCTGGAGCTTTCTTAGGGCTATTAGTATCTGATAATGCATCTGCAGCAAGATACGATCTCAATGGTTTTGTTTCTGACAACAATTCCAATGTTTCAATAACAATTTTGGACAGGGATTCCGGATACAAGAAAACAACATCAACTCTTGAAGATGGATATTATTCCTTCACGAATGTAGAATCTGGAGATTATGATATAATGTACATGAAAGAAGGATATCTTTCAATTAGAAATAATTTATCAGTTTCAGCAGATGGTCCTTTGGATACTGTATCTATGGTTGCAGCACCAGCTGGAGCTACTACAGTTTCTGGAACAGTAACAGGTAATGGAATTGCAGTTTCTGGAGCTACAGTAACACTTTTTTCCACTATCGTTTTTGAGGATTCATGGTGGGGATATGATGACGCAGGTTATTCCTGGTCTACAACTTCCGACGAAACTGGAAATTATGAATTTACTAACATGCCAGGAACTACTTTCGATGCACGTGTAGATTCAGATGATCATTATACACACAATGCAGCATCTGTAGATTTTTCAGGACCTCATGAGTTTGCATTGAGTGCAGTTACACAAGATAACGACCAAAATATCAATGTTAAAGACAGTTCAGACAACATAATTAATGATGCAACAGTTTTCATGTATGAAGAGTCAAACTCATCATGGACAGAGGCAACTAAATTTGGTGGAGCAACTTACATTTTGAGCCCAGATACTGGAAACTCAGTCTATGTTTATGCTTACCATGAAGATCACAAGCCTACCGTAACTAAACTATCAGATGTAAGTGGTACGAACTCATTTGAAATGGTTCTAGGAGAAAACAACTTAGGAAATGATGATGTTATCTACGTTCCAAGTTTACCAACTCTTGGCAGTCAATCAAATTTACCAATGCTTCATGATAGAATCATACACCTAAATATGGGTCCAACAGCCAAGATATCTGGTAACAGCGACGATTATGTTGTTACAGAAGGCGGAGCAATTAATTTCTCAGCTTCAGGTTCTATCTCTGTTGTAGGTATCTCATCATATGATTGGGGTGCAG
>JAPOKN010000062.1 GCA_029977605.1 Methanobacteriota archaeon | reverse complement strand
TCAAAGAGGCCGGTTTACCGGTGTCAGGCAAGAAAGCTGACCTGATTGAGCGCTTAGAATCATCATTATCAGAAACGTCCGAAGATGAATCTGAGGAGTCAGGTGATGAAACAAACTCAGACGAAGATTCTGATAAAGCTGTTGTTAATCCGGTATTATCACCAGAGGAATTAGAGCAACTATCTAGATCTGAGTTGAGAAAGATTCGTAAAGAATATCATCAGAAGGCTGAAGAGCTGCGGGTAGGGCGAGATGAATTAAATCTCACATCCCAAACTCATGCTTCTGAAAGGAACGATTTGAATGTTAAAGCAAAAGAATACATGGATGAAGTTCACATGTATCGAGATAGGCGAAACGGTTTGAATGTAGAAGTCGGCCAAATTCGTGATGAAAGAAATGAAGTGACTGAAAAAGTTAATTCATTGAAGGATAATTTCTTATCTTTGAAACGTAAAAGGTTTTCGGGTCAAAATTTACCTCCGATAGCAAGACTTAGGAAACAAATACAAGAATTAGAAATTAAGCAAATGACGACTCCTCTTACAACAGATAAGGAGCGCGCTTTGGTTGAGGAAATATCATCATTACAGAATAAAATAAAACAGCACGATGAATTGATTGAAACTGATACAGAGGTTTTAGATGCTAGAGATACATTTAGGGAAGCTGAAAACAAGCGCCGTGAATTAAGCAAGTCTATGCAAAAGAGTAGACAAGAAGCCCAAACTGCACATCATTCGATGAAAGATTCACTAAGACTTAATCGTTCAACTCGAAGAAAAGCAGATGCTGCACAACGTGCATTTGTTAAGGCTAAAGAAAAAGCAGATATTGTTCACAATGAATATATTGAATATTTGAGAGGAATGCAAGAGATTGACAGGATGACTGCATCACAGGGTAAATCAGGTTCCGTAGCCGATCAGAAAGCTAGTGCCGCTAGTGCTGAAGATTTATTTGCTAAATTTTTGGCTGGTGAAAAGTTATCAACTGAACAGTTAATGATTATCCAAAAAGCGGGAATGCTTTAATTTTAATCTAAATTTTTTAACTACCTTTTGGGTTTGACTAAAATGAAAGATCCACTCTGGGTGCCTTCAAAGGAAAGAATAAGGGATTCTTTGATGTATGAATTTATGCAGGGATGTCCAGAAAAATTTGACTCTTATTTCGACTTACATGAATGGTCAATTGGAGATATGGAAAGTTTTTGGTCTCAGTTTTGGGATTTTTCTAATATTAAATATTCAAAATCATATGATTCAGTATTAAAAAATCCAGTCATGCCTGGTGCCGAATGGTTTTCAGGTTCTGAGCTTAATTATGCTGAAAATTTACTCAAAGGAGATCCGAATCAGGTAGCTGTTATCTCACTTGGCGAAAGTGGTTCAGCTAAATCTATGACTTTTAGAGAACTTAATCTTAGAGTATCTTCTGTGCAGAAAGGATTGACTAATTTAGGGGTTAAAAAAGGTACAATTGTAGCTGGTTTTGTTCCAAACTGTGTTGAAACAGTAATCATCATGCTTGCAGTATCCTCACTTGGAGGAATATGGACGTCATGCTCACCAGATTTTGGTTCTAGAGGAGTAGTTGACAGATTTGGGCAAGTTAATCCACACATCTTAATTACTTCAAATGGTTATAGCTATAACGGTAAATTATTCAATTTGGAAGACAAAGTTAACGGAGTTCTGAATGTAATTGACAGTATAAAACATGTCGTAGAAATCGAATATGTCGAAATTAGTTCCAACTTTAACCACGTTTCAGTAGTTTCATTTGATAATTTATTAAACAATGAGCCCTCCAATCCAAGTTTCGAGCAATTACCTTTCGACCATCCACTTTACATAATGTATTCTTCAGGAACTACGGGACCTCCTAAGTCAATCATTCATAGCTCAGGAGGTACTTTAATTCAGCATATGAAAGAGCATCAGCTTCACTGTGATGTTAAACCAGGTAAATCCAAAATCTTTTGGTTTACTACATGTGGATGGATGATGTGGAACTGGTTGGTCTCAGGTCTTTCTTCTGGTGCCACAATAGTTCTTTACGATGGTAGTCCTAGTTATCCTAATATTGACAAATTATGGAGAATGATCGATGATTTAGGAATAACACATTTTGGGACTAGTCCTAAGTTCTTAAGTGCTTGTGATTCTAATGAAATATTACCAAAAGAATTTTGTAATTTAGATAGTCTAGAAACGATACTTTCTACAGGTTCGCCATTAGTTGAAGAACAATTTGATTGGGTATATTCTAATGTAAAATCAGATATTCAACTTTCATCAATTTCAGGTGGAACCGACATAATTGGGTGTTTTTTGGCAGGTTCTCCAATTCTCCCAGTTTTTCGAGGAGAGCTACAATGCCCACAACTAGGTATGTCTGTAGAATCGTGGAATGATGATGGAGTATCGGTAATTGGAGAGAATGGTGAATTGGTTTGTACCAAACCATTCCCATCAATGCCAATTGGATTTTGGAATGACGATGATAGATCAAAGTATATATCAGCATATTTTGAAGAATTTGAGGGAGTTTGGACTCATGGAGACTATTTAGAAATAACAAATAATGGAGGTGCAATAATATACGGGAGAAGTGATACTACATTGAACCCAGGCGGTGTAAGAATAGGAACCGCAGAAATATATCGTTCTATTGAAAATTTCGAGGAAGTACTTGACTCAGTAGTAATAGGAAGGCCGGAAGGTTCAGATGTGTCTATTGTACTATGCTTGAAATTAATTGATGGTATTAGTATCACAAAAGATTTAGAAGAAAAAATAAAAGCACAGATAAGAA
Organism: Methanobacteriota archaeon; assembly: GCA_029977605.1. Taxonomy (GTDB): domain Archaea; phylum Thermoplasmatota; class Poseidoniia; order MGIII; family CG-Epi1; genus CG-Epi1. Next base: position 847 of record JAPOKN010000062.1, on the reverse strand, counting down.
AATCGACAACACCTAGGCACGTTCCAAATTACATATTCCAAGTATCAGATATTCCGTATACTATCAGTGGAAAGAAAGTTGAAAAAGCAGTTTTACACGCAATTTTAGGTAAAAATGTTAAGAATAAGGATGCTTTGATTAATCCAGATTCTCTAAAAGAATTTTCTAATTTACACTTCTAAAAGCTTTAAATGGAACACTTCTACCAAAATATGAAATCCCAGTTTGTCTTACTATTATTTATCACTTCAATTGTGACAAATTACGTAGATGTGCAAACTGAAAATTCAGATGAAAATTGGGTTGTAATTCAAAACGAAGATTGCGGTCCATCTTCTTTTTCACAAAATGTTAAAAATGCTTTTTTGAGGGAAATTAGTAGAATAGATTTAGAATCAAATTTATACAAAATGCGAGACTGGATAATAATAATTGAAGACGATTTTTGTCATCTTAAGCTTGAGTTTTTATTTGAATTATCACAATTGGTAGATTACCACCAAATTAAGACTATTAACGGGGGATGGAAATTGAATTTCCAGTCTGGAGATATCGCATATTCGATGCTAAGTGAGTGGATAGAAACAGGAAAAGTTTGGGGTTTTTACCCAGATACAAATATAAATAATGAATTACGTTATGATCCTAATGATCCGTACTATGTTTCAGGAGATCAATGGCATCTAAATAACTACGGCCAAAACAGTGGAAATTCAGGCATTGATATTAATTCACAAAGTGCCTGGGAAAGTTACGATGGTGAAGGTATTCGCATAGGTGTTATTGATGATGGTGTAGATTATAACAATCCAGATTTATCACCTAATTTTGTAAGTTCTTTGAGCTA
>JAPOKN010000051.1 GCA_029977605.1 Methanobacteriota archaeon | reverse complement strand
CTTTCTCATTTTCAACCATCTTTCTAATGGCCTCCTGATCTCTTTATCCATGATTGAAAGTACTTCGTCTAAACCTTCTATGACGGTAACTTCTGTTCCTAATTTAGTTAAAGCACAACCTAATTCTAATCCAATATATCCTCCACCAACTATTGCAACACTTTTGGGGAGTTCCTTTAGATCTAGCATACCAGTCGAAGATAAGATAAATTCCTCATCACATGGCATAAATGGAAGATCTATATGGCTAGAACCTGTTGCAATTATGACATTCTCAGCTTCAATATGTATAGTTTCCTTTCCAGTATTTACCACACATTGTTTAGAACTTTCAAAACTTGCCCATCCATTGATCACCTCAACGCCTGCTCCTTTCAGAAGAGACTCAACACCTTTTGTTAATTTATTGACTATTGAATCTTTCCAGGAAGTCATAGCCCCCATGTCGATTCTTACTTGTCCATCGACACTAAGTCCCATATGATTATCTTCAGAAGAATGTTTTTGTAAAGACTCAAATCTTTCCGCACTATGAATTATTGCTTTACTTGGGATGCAACCAACATTTAGACAAACACCACCTGCTTTATTCCCTTCTACGATAACAGTATCTAATCCCAATTGACCAGACCTGATAGCAGCAACATATCCTCCAGGTCCAGCACCTACAACTAAAACTTGACATTTGCGTATTTCTGACATTTCTACGACCTCATATGAAAATTAAAGCGGGAGTTTCTAACATCTTCTTTAGATTTTGAATTAAAGCCGCCCCATCTGCCCCATCTACTACTCTGTGGTCAAAAGAACTTGACACATTCATTATTCTTCTAATTACGATATTACCGCTTCTGACAACAGGCATTTCTCTAGCATTATGGACTCCTAGTATTGAAACCTCTGGATGATTTATTATTGGAGTAGCACCAAGTCCGCCATCTCTTCCTAAACTTGTTATCGTGAATGTAGATCCACTTAATTCATCTAAACTTGCTGTTCCATTTCTTGCAGAACCCGTTACTCGCTGCATTTCTGCTGCTGCTTGCCATACATCCATTGCTTCTACATGTTTTACTACAGGAACATATAATCCTCGCTCGGTTTGTGTTGCTATTCCAAGATGTACTGCCCCAAACCTGCTTACAATGTTCTCTTGATCATCATATCTGGCATTACACTCAGGATGCTGAGGCATTATTTTACTCAGTGCAAGCATAATGAATGGCAAATAAGTCAGTTTTGGCTGTGTTTCATCTCTGGTTGCATTTAGAGTCTGCCTCAATTTTTCCAATTCAGTAACATCAATTTCTTCAAAATATGAAAAATGCGGTATTGTTCTTTTACTAATTACCATTTGTTCTGCTATTTTTCTACGTAATCCAACTACCTTTACTTCTGTCACATCTTCTCTTTTCATAGTCATTGAATTAATCTGACGATCTCCTACCGCTCCATCTGCGGCCACATAAGCATCCAAGTCTGAGTGCCTTACTCTTCCAGCAGGCCCAGATCCATTTATCATTGAAAGATTAATTCCGATTTCTCTCGCTCTTCTTCTAACAGCCGGACTTGCTAAAACTTTCTTAGATTTATTTTTAGATGCTAATTCAGGTTTTGTAACTACTAACGGTTCAGGAGCTACTACCGGTTCAGGAGCTAGTACCGGCTCAGGAGCTACTACCGGCTCAGGAGCTACTACCGGCTCAGGAGCTACTACCGGTTCGGAAATATTTGCACTGCCTGAATTCTCTATTTTTTCTCCTTGCTCAGTATCAAAACTAATCAAGGTAGATCCTACAGCCACCATGTCTCCAATATCTCCACTCAATTCAGAAACTATCCCATCAATTGGAGACGGTATTGTAACAGTTGCCTTATCAGTCATTACATCTACTAATGCATCATCTTCCTTTACAATAGATCCGATTTCAACATGCCACGTCACTATTTCTCCTTCTACTACTCCCTCTCCTATGTCTGGAAGTTTAAATTCATATTTAGTCATCTTTTTTAGTCCTCCTGAGTCTTTTTTATTGCTGCAACAATTCTTGCTGTACTGGGCATATAGTCCCATTCAGTAGTATGGGGGAAAGGAGTGTCCCAACCCGCAATTCTCTGTATTGGACTTTCAAGATTGTAAAAACATAATTCTTGTATTGAAGCAGAAAGTTCAGAGCCAAAACCACTTGTTTTTGGAGCTTCATGAACTATCACACACCTCCCAGTTTTTTTCACAGAGTTAATTACTATTTCTTTATCCCATGGTAAAAGAGTCTGTAAATCAATCAAATCACAACTAATTCCGGAGTCAATTATTGCCTTTTCTGCCACATGTACCATTGTGCCCCATGCAATAATTGTACATTTATCGCCTTCCATTGCTAATCTCCCCTGTCCTAATGGTATCTTGTAATGATCCTCTGGGACTTCTGCTTCGGGATGATCTTTCCATGTCGGTACATTATGCGGATCTCCATAAAATGGCCCTCTGTAACATCTTTTTGGCTCAAAGAAAATAACAGGGTCGTTAGATTCTATTGAACTGATTAACAAGCCCTTGGAATTGTATGGTGTTGAACAATAAACAACTTTCAATCCAGGAGTATGTGTAAATTGTGATTCTGGAGATTGAGAATGATGATGCCCTCCCCTTATCCCTCCTCCTGCAGGAGTACGTATGGTAATTGGACACCAAAATTCTCCTCCAGATCTATGCCTGACTTTTGCTATCTCATTTACTATCTGATCATATGCAGGAAATATGTAATCAGCAAATTGAATTTCTACAACAGGACGCAGTCCATTAATGCCCATTCCAAAGGCAGTAGCGGCAATGCCGCCTTCAGACAGAGGAGTATCAAAGACTCGGTGTTTACCGAATTTTTTTTGCAATCCATCACTAGTTCTAAACACTCCTCCAAAATATCCTATATCTTCACCGAATAATAACACATCTTGATTCTTTTCAAGCATGTTATCTAAGGCACTGTTAATTGATTGTACCATATTCATCTCAACCATATTATTCAGTCCTCCATTTTTTCATTTCATCCCATTGCTCTTGAAGATGCCATGGTACAGATTCGTATACTTCTGTAAATATTGTATCGGAAGAAGGATATGGTCCATTAGCCAGATCTCCGTATTTTACTGCTTCTTTATATGCCGATATGACCTCTTGGTCTATCTTTTCTTCCAAATCTTTTTGTTCTTTTTCTGTCCAATGTGAATTTTTTATTAGATGGTCTTTCAATCTCTCTATTGGATCTCCGCCCGGCCAATATTCATGCTCATTAGAAGGCCGATATCTAGAAGGATCATCACTACTGCTATGCGCTCCGGCCCTGTAGGTCAGAATTTCTACATGGGTTGCTCCAAATCCTAATTTAGCCCTCTCTCGAGCCCATTTAGTGACCGAGTATAGTGCTAAAAAGTCATTCCCATCCACTCTAAAACAGGGAATTCCATATGCCAAACCTCTAGTTGCAAAATTATTGCTACCACTCGCTATGTTGTAATGTGTTGAGATGGCCCAATGATTATTGACGACATTTAATATCACTGGAGCCTTAAAGACACTAGCAAAATTGAGCCCATAATGATAATCTCCTTCAGCTGAAGCACCATCTCCAATCCAAGTAATGGTTACTTCATCTAGATTTTTGTACTTAGAAGCCAAAGCTACTCCCACTGCTTGGCTAAATTGCGTCCCAACAGGGCTAGAGACTGAAATAAAACGTCCCTCTTTGTAGGTATAATGGACCGGCATTTGCCTTCCTTTGACATTATCTTCTACGTTTCCAATACAATGGCATATCATACTTACCATATCTCTTCCTCTCACAAATTGAGCGCCAGGTTGCCTATAGGTCGGAAAAATCCAATCTTTATCATTAAGTGCCATAGTCTGTGCAATGGCAATACCTTCCTCACCAAATGATTGCATGTAAAATGATAGTTTGCCCGTTCTTTGCATTTTCATCATCCTATCATCAAAAATACGTAATCGAACCATATGTTCCAAGCCCAGTTTCAATTCTTCAGTTGTTAAATTAGGATTCCAATCTCCTAAAGCTTCTCCATTGTCATCCAAAACTCGTACAAGGCCTGTTGCATGCTCAAATGTTTCATCTGCCACACAATCAAACTCTGGCTTTTTCAGATCATTTGGGTGCCATTTCCATGGTTCAAAGGAAGAAGAATCGCCAGGCCTATTAGGTGCATCAGGAATATGCAAAGGAATTTGTTCCTCCTCTCCTCTAGACATATTATACCCTACCCTCTTCATCTTATTATATTACTTTGTAATTACTGTCTTATCTGAGTTATGATAAGAAATATTGGTCACAGCAGATCCAGTGGAACTTTTAATTGCTACGGGTATTCCTCCATTCGATTCTTCATACAAAAGTCCTGCTCTGTATGAAGAACGTACCAAAGGGCCACTTGCAACTGCCTTGAAACCAATTTCTCTAGCCAAACCGTCCCAAATTGCAAATTTTTCTGGCTCCGGAAATCTAGACACCGGCAGATGTTTGTAACTTGGTTGAAGATATTGCCCTAAAGTAATCATGTCGACACCTGATGATTTCAACAATTTCATGGCCTCTACAATTTCTTCATCAGTCTCTCCAAGTCCCACCATTAGGCTTGATTTAATTTTAAGATCAGGCCTTAACTTACGTGCCATTCTGAGAATTTTAAGTGATTGTTCAAAAGATGCTCTTGCATCTCTCACTTTTGAATCAAGACGAGGTACACATTCAACATTGTGTGCAAACACTTTCAATGGTAAGTCTTTCAATAGCATTTTCAAAGCATCAATATTCCCATCTAAATCAGAACACAACAGTTCTAGTCCAATTTCGGGATTTTTCTTTTTCACCTCGATAATACAATTTTTGTAGTGTCTTGCACCTCCGTCTTCCAAATCATCTCTATTTACTACAGTTATTACTGCGTATTCTAAACCCATTCTTTTTATCGAATTTGCCAACTCTTTGGGTTCATTTTGATCTAATTTTTCCGGCTTCTTTACAGTACCTACTGCACAGAATTTACACCCTCTTGTGCAGACTTCTCCGGCTATCATAAAGGTTGCAGTACCTCTTCCCCAGCAATCATGGATATTGGGACATCTAGCTTCTTCGCAAACTGTATTTAGTCCATGTTCTCTGACATTGTCTCTTGCTTCATTAAATTTTTTTTGAGCCTCTCCTATTGGTAGAGAAGTTTTGAACCACTCCGGTAGTCTTTTTCTTTCCGCTTTACGTTTTTCAATTGGAGACATTTTCTTAATAGTATTTGCATCTTTATTTACTTCTTCACCACCTTCAACTAGAGGGAGGCGCGGCACCATGAATGCTTCGAAAAGAACATAAACATTAACTATTATCATGATTACTTCTCCTTATCTTCCTAAACCTTGTAAAAAGTTATTGCATCCGGAAAACATGAATCAAGGAACAGTACTAGTTACTGGAGGAGCAAAAAGAATTGGAAAAGCAATATCGCTAAAACTTTCATCAGATGGATTTTCAATAGCAATACACTACAATAAATCCTCAAAGGACGCCTTTGAATTAGTAGAAATAATACGTTCCAATGGAGGAGTAGCAGATGCTTTCGAAGCAGATCTTAACAATTCTGAGGAAGTTTCAAAATTAATACCAAAAATTCATTCTATCATGGGAAATATTTCAGGTATTGTAAATAATGCATCTCTATTCTCCTTCGATGATTTACTTTCAATATCTGATGATTCTTGGAACGAACACATGAACATTAATGCGAAATCACCAATCTTACTCATTAGAGATCTTTATAATTTGAATGATGGCAAGAATCAAGCTTCAGTAGTTAACATATTGGATCAAAAAATTGTAAATCCTAATCCCGATTATTTATCGTATACGGCATCTAAATTCACTTTACTAGGTTTAACAGATACTTTAGCTAGAAGTTTAGCACCTAAGTTACGAATCAATGCAGTCGCACCCGGGCACACAATTGCAAGTCCAGAACAATCAGATTCTGGTTTTTCAAAATCTCAATCTGAAACTCCCTTAGGAACCGGACCAAGCCCAGAAGATATCGCTGATTCAGTTTCCTATCTTATGCAGGCCAAATCAGTGACTGGACAAGTAATATTTGTTGATTCCGGAGAACGATTTTTATCTAGGAAGAGAGATGTTGTTTTTGAAACGGAGAGTTAAAAATGAACTATTTCAAAAATCTTTTTTTACAAAACTTTAGTGATAAAGAGATACATAGAACTATATTTTTAGAATCGGTAATACGTAAAATGGATATCGGAATCCATGATTATGAGATAGGTCATCCTCAGAGGATAGAATTCGATATTTATGTAGCGGTAAAAAATGATAATAAAATTATTGGCGATACTATTGAAGAAGTAATGGATTATGAATATCTGATAGAAGCAATAAACTCCAAAATTGAAAAAAGATTTTCTCTTTTAGAAACTCTTGCCAATGAAATATTAGAAGACGTTTT
>JAPOKN010000018.1 GCA_029977605.1 Methanobacteriota archaeon | reverse complement strand
ATCATGAAGTCCAGTTTCTTATGAATGTCAAATAATGGTTTATTACTTTTCTTAGACCATTCTTTGCTAGTATTGTTTTGATTTGTATCAGTACTTACTGAAATATTAGTATCGGCAACAACACCTACAGGTGCAACTTCAACTACAGGCTGAACTGCAGGTACGGCTTGAATGGCAGGGGCTGCTTGCACTGCAGGAGCTGCTTGAACCGCAGGTACAGCTTGTACTGCTGGGGCTGCTTGAACCGCCGGAGCAGCTTGAACTGCAGGATTACCTACAGGCTCTAAGACAGGGGGGCTCTTTTTTGCTTTTTTCTTTTTTCCACCAAACCAGGCCATTTTTTCACCAATATTTTTTAACTATTTCGACTAGCCTTTCAAAGAGACTTGTTAGAGAGGGAGAACTTTTAGCTTTTACACCATTATCAGCATCTCCGAGTCTAATTTCGGCCTCATCTTTGCTAGGCGACATTTTATTGTATCTATACTTCTCAATTAAAAGCTTGTTTCAGCCCTTTTTATCATCTAGACTCATTTTCTTTCGAGTTAATCTCTGACGATTATATGCCTTAATTATATCACCTTTTGTAATAATTCCAATTAGTTTTTTCTTATCTGAGGAATCTACCACTGGCAAATGGCTAATCTCTCTAGAACCCAAACAATCTAAGGCTTCAGAAAGTGTGTCTCTAGGAGTTATAGTGATTAAATCAGTAACGCAATAATCTTTAATTGTTAAATGTCTTTCATGTTTAACTGCTGCATTATGTATGTCAGTCCACGTAATTATTCCATAAAGTTTTCCCCTGTCATCAATGACTGGCAAACTCATGTGGCCAGTATCTTCAATTATTTGCAAAGCTAATTCCAATGGTTTATCGGGAGTAATAGTCATTACTTCATTACTCATTGCTTCTTCGACAGTAATCATCCTCATTATATCCTGCTCAGCACCTAGATCAATATTTATTCCCATTCTGGCCAATTTAGAAGTATAGGCAGATTCTTTGGAGATAACATAGCACGTTGCATCAGCTACTACACATGAAAGCATTAATGGTAAAATAATTTCATACGTAGCAGTCATCTCAAAAAGCAGAACTATTGCCGTTAATGTGGCTCTTGTTGTAGATGCAACAAATGCCGCCATTCCCACTAAAGCAAATGCACCAGGATGTGTAATGATTCCTAAATCACTCATAAACAAACCCATTCCTGCCCCTATTGCAGCTCCGATAAACAAACTGGGAGTAAAAATACCGCCAGAACCGCCTGAGCCAATAGACACAGAAGTAGCTATTATTTTTAGTGCCATTATTGAAAATATGAAGATGAACAGGTCATCGATAATTGAATTAGTATTATTGTTGCCTGTTAAATTTTCTCCGACACTTATGTTTCCATTTTCGTCACTATCTAATGATATCAAGTCAGATGTAACATCAAATCCATTTCCTAGAATTTGTGGAAATGAAAGTGCAATAAGACCTACAAAAAGTCCTCCGAGACATGTTTTTAGAGGTACTGGGATAGTTCTCAATTTTTCGAATTCTATTTCAACAAAATTAAGAGATTTTATGAATATGGAGGCGGTAAACCCAGTTAATATTCCTAAAATAATGTAAAATGGATATTCGATAGCAGATCCTAATTTGTATTGGGGAATGCTATCAAAAGCAGCAACGTCGCCTGTTAAACTTCTACCAACTGTGGTCGCAATTACTGCAGCTACAACGATTGGAATAAATGATTTAGTCCTTAGTTCCGCTAAAATGAGCTCAATAGCGAATAATACACCTCCAAGAGGTGCGTTAAATGCAGTTGTGATAGCAGCAGCAGCTCCGCATCCTACTATTGTTCTAGTTTCATCAACAGTTTTTCCAGTTCTTTGACCTATTTCAGAAGCAAGAGTCGACGATACAACCACCATAGGGCCAACCCGTCCTAAAGACATTCCAGTACCTACACTTGTGATAGCTGCAACACACTTGGCTAATCCTTGCTTTGCACTTAATCTTGCTTGTTTAAATGCTACAGCTTCCATAACAAGAGGTACACCTACTCCTTTTGCTTCTCTTGACCAGTACTCAATAATTAATCCTGCAATTAGCCCTCCTAATGCAGGAACAAAAATAATAAGCCATGGTCTATCAGACCCAGTTATATTATTTTGAACAAGTGAATCTCCATAGAATATACCTTGCATTAGTCCAGTCATAGAGATAAAAACCCATGTTAGAATCGCTGCACTTGCTCCTGTAATTGCAGCCAAAATATTCAGTTGTAGCATTGGAGAATTTATTATGCCTCTTAAGCGACTAAAAGCTTCAGAGTCGTTCAATTTGTAAGGACCTCAGAACCTGAATTTGTTATTAAAACAGTGTGCTCAGATTGTGCTACCATTCCTTTACCAAGCTCATCTAGAACAGGGTAATATGAGATAATGCCAGCTCTCATTAGTTTTGTTAAGCTATTTGAAGCGTCATTCGTTTGAATATCATGCAACCATCTTTCAGCGAAGGGTAGTCCTTTGTATCTGTGTTGTATTTCATCTATCATTTCAGCTGCCTTTTCATCTCTAATATTTCGAACTTGTCTAACGTGATAAATGTTTGAGTTTCTCTTACCCCCAACGCGTCCAGCCCCATCGGTGACAAAAGGTTCGATTGCAATAATATCTCCAGGTTTCAACACTGCACCACCGTTTTCTTTTACATTAGGTACGGAAATTCCACTATGAAGATTATATCTTTTAATTCCGTGCCCAGTCAAATTTGCAATTGGTTTGTATCCACGGTTTTCAATAGTAGTTTGTACGGCATAACCTATCATGCCTACATTAATTCCTGGCCCAGCAACTTCAATAGCTGCATTAAGAGCTTCACGAGACGTATCTATGAGTTTACGATATTTTTCAGTTCCAACTTCTACCGTTAGAGCGTTGTCTCCAATATAACCGTCAATATGAACTCCAACGTCTAATTTTACTAGATCACCTTTTTGGAATTTTTCAGTAGTCTTAGTAGAGGGGGTCCAGTGAGCTCCGACATTATTAATTGCGAGGTTTGTCGGAAATGCTAATTTCCCTCCATTATCATAAACATAGTTTTCAATTTTTTCAGTTATGTCTAGCATAGATTTACCCTCCTCAATCAGCTTTTTACCAAAGTGTAAAGCATCATGTGCTAGCTTTCCAGCTTCTTTCCACTTTTCTAATTCCTCAATGTCCAATTATTTTCTCCAATGTGTTGCCGTATAAAGCACCGATGCGGACTATTTTAGGAGTATCTTTAGTTAAGTCAATTATAGTAGATTCAACTCCAGCAGGCTTTTCACCATCTAGGTAAATACAAGAATTGCCGAATATTTTTTTTGCTTCATTTAAATTTTTAGCGATATTTTTACCGTGAATATTTGCGCTGGTAGTAATGATTGGATTTTTTTTGGCCAGAGATATGGATGTGTTGTTTTTTGGTATTCTTATTGCTATGTTTCCATTCCGTGTAACACCTTCAGCAAATTCAACTTTAGATTTTAGTATGGCTGTTACAGGCCCTGGGAATAATTTTTCAATTATGTCTTTTTGCTTTTTGTTAGTAATACAGTATTCAGAGATTAAATCTACATTGTTAACCAAGATGCTCACTCCGTTTTCCTTTTTACCTTTTAGATTGAATAGATTGTTTACAGATTCTTGATCAAAAGGATTGCATCCTATTCCCCAAACCGTATCAGTCGGGTAAACAATAATTTTGCCTTTTTTGAGAGCACTTCTAGCCTCATCAATGGTTAACATTAGTTAATGAAGAAAGTACTTGTTAAAATCGTTTTTCACTGCGATGTTGAAGGGGTGTGAAAGTTCGGTCAATTTGTCCAACATATCTAGCTCGTGGACGTATTAATCTATTATTTTTGTATTGTTCTAAAACATGCGCAGTCCAGCCAGCCACTCTTGACATCGCGAAAAGAGGTGTGAATAAATCCGTAGGAATCCCTAATTCGTAAAGTAGTGGGGCTGAATAAAAGTCTACATTTGTTATAATTGATTTTCTTTTCCTTACTTGTCTCTCGATTTCCTCTGCAGTTCTGTAAATTTCCATGTTGCCGTTTTCTTTACAAACTAACTCAGTCATATTTTTTAGATGTATTCTCCTTGCATCATCAACTTTGTAAACTCTGTGACCAAATCCCATAATTTTTTGTTTGTTATTGAAAGCATTTTCAATATACTCTGAGGCATTTTCTGGCTTCCCAACTTCCAGAATCATATCCATTGCTTTCTCATTGGCACCTCCATGCAGTGGACCACTTAGAGTGCCTACGGCAGAAGTAATTGCAGAGTGAAGATTTGCTAAAGTTCCAGCAGTTACTCTTGCAGAGAAAGTAGAAGCATTAAATCCGTGATCGGCTAGGAGTATGAGGTAAAGATTCAACGCATTAATCTGAATTTTTGAGGGTTCATCTCCGTGAAGCATTCTTAGAAAATCTTCAGCATGACCTCGTTCAGGATCGGCTTTGATTATAGGGAGACCTTCCCTTAGGCGATGTATCATTGCAACAGCAGTTGCAATTTGTCCTACAAGTCTCAGAGCTTTTGGAGCTAATTCACTCAGAGGTACATTTTTTTCATAATGGCCAAGAGCAGATACAACGGTTCTTAGAGTACTCATAGGAGAAGTTTTTCCTACTAATTTGGTAATTACTTCAACTACCTCATCTGGTAGAACCCTTGCTTCACCTATATTTTTAGTCATTTCGCTTAAACGGTCTTCTGTAGGAAGCTCATAATCATATAGAATACATATGGTTTCTTCAAAAGTAGTATCCAAAGCAAGATCGTCAATATTAAATCCACAATATCTTAGTATGCCTTTTTCCCCATTAACTGAGCTTAAATTTGTATCAGCCGCTACGATTCCTTCTAATCCTTTTGTTGGCTCAGGTATTGAATCCTTATTATCTTTTGGTAATGACACATTATTCAGTAAAGGAACCAATATTTAGGGATTTGCCGAATTTATTTTTTATATTCAGTGACTCTTATGCCAAGATCGCCTTTGATGGCAGGTCTTTTCATTATTATTTCCATCTTTTTATTAAATGCTTCTTCAAGGTCAACATCCATAGCTATTGAGTGACCGAAAATTAAAATTAAGATATCTGCCAGTTCTTCAGCTTTTTCATGTTTAGATTTTCCTTTCGTGAAGCATTCTGCTAATTCTCCAAGTTCTTCAATAGTCAGTAAAATACGATAAGACATATCGTGTCCATTATTTTCTTTATTAGCAAAGTCATGTTTGTTGTGGAATTCTTCCACTTTTCCAAGCATTTGAGTAAATGTTTGACTCATTCTTCTCTAATAGAGTTGCCTTTTATTACTTTTTCAAGACGCTTTCAGCGACAGAAATACAAGACATAAAATCTTCAGCAGCTTCCCTGAGACTTCCCATATTCTGAGCTTTAACTTTTGCCTTCATAATATTATCTTTAATAGAGCTTTCAACCCATCCCTCGTTTTCAGGATCAGTTGCTTTTTTAATTGATTCTGCTACTTTATTAGATTTAAATGGTATTTCAAAATTTATCAAATATTTGTACTTCTTTTTCAGAACTTTTTGACTCCCGCTTCCGTATTGAGCAGCTTTCTTTTTTCTATTTGCAATTTCTTCGGAAAGTCCAAGTCCTATTGCAGCTTTTCTCAGTTTTTCTTTACCTACTGTTCCAATATGTTGCTTTTGAGAATATAGTTTAGAGGCTTGAATAACCTCTTCCGAAAGGTAAGGGCATGAAAGTTTAAGCCCGAATATCTTAGATATTTTCTGTTCCCTATTTGGAATTATTTCCAATAAGGATTTAGTTTCTTCGTCAAGATTAGTATTTTTCATAGATTCACGAAAGCGTGCATATCCTCCAAATACTTCATCTGCACCTTGGCCGCACATTAAGATTTTATTTTTAGCATTTTTAGCAGCAACCCAAAAGGGGAGCATAAATCCCACTTCAAACTGCGTTAGTTTTAGCTTTTTTTGTAAAATAGATGCTTCTGATACAAGATCTTCATCGTTTAATTCTTTAACTGTTAAATCTAGGTTGATAATCTTTGCAGCTGACTTAGCTGCTTCGACATCATGCGAGTTTTTTACACCTACTGCAATTAATTCAACATTAGTATATTTACTTGCTAAGAAAGCAACAAGTGCGGAGTCAATTCCTCCAGAAAAGGAAACAGTAATATTCTCTTCACAATCATTTCTAACTGCTCTTTCTATTGCTTGTCCGATCTCAGAAAGTTTATCTTTGCTCACGCTAAAATACTGGATTCGATGAGATTTTTTAATTCTTTAAAAGCTTTCTTGGCTTTTGCTTCACTTACAATGTCAGTAATAACAGCAACACCCGATTCAAAGAGAATAAAGCTAGCAAGTGGGTCATCAGCACGTATAATGAGTCCTTGGAATCTTAATGGATCATATTCAGAACCTGGAATTGCGTTTGAGATTAACTGTAAATCCAATCTTTTACCAAAATTTAATCTAGTTACCATATTTTCAATTTTAGTAGCTCTTTTTGTACTAATTTTAGGATCAATATCTCTTATTGATGATTTTAATTTAGCAATTATTTCTTTACCTTCTTGAAGCGAAGCTATTCCAGTTACTAACACTTTTCCATTACTAAATAAAACACCTGCAGCCTTCAAACGTTTATGCCCAATGAATTTTGGATTAGTCCTATCTAATTCTATAATTACGGAGGGATTGCCAGAGCTAGAGTATCTTGCATTAGGTAATTCGGTTGCCAATTTAATTAATTCAATATCCTTTCCTAAGTGGGATGCGACAATGACATTTTCAATTTCTAAGCTAGCCACGCTAATCATTGAGGCCGGGCAAGTTTAAGATATTAATCCTTATGCAAATTCGTCAAATGGGTAAGGATCTGGTTTAATCCTTCCAAGAACAATTTGGGTTTCGGGGACTGTAAGAAGTGGCATAGGCCAAGTTGGTCCATCCTCAATAGCTAGTCTTGGACACGCAGTAATTACTGCAGCATCTATCCCCATTCCCAGCAATTGTTCATGAGATTGGTGTATGCTACCAACCATTATAACTTCTTTTCCTGCATCTTCCAACGCTTTTGACATTCTTTCAGCAAGTTCAATTCTTTTTTGGCCAATTTGATTTGAGAAAAGTACTGCCCATCTCTTTGCATCTTTAGCAATGGAAATTGCAGCATATCTTTGTTTTAAGAAAGGTTTCGGATCAGCTTCACTTACTTTGGCATTGTGCGGATCAACGCATGCTACTCTCTTTCCTGTAGATAAAGCTACAGTCAACGGGTGAAATAATCCAGTACCTATATACAAAAATCCATCAACTTTTAATCTTCTTGCTGAGGAGGAGTTGCAGCCCAGTAGTTGGCCAGCTGCAGCCAGTCGTGGTCCGCCTTTAGTTACACTTGCATCAAAGCCAATATTTTCTAGCTTCTCAGTAGCCTCCTCAATCATATGTAAATGTTGGGCAGTAGTCACAATCCCTATTTTTTTAGGTAATATTTCTTTTATTTCTTTCAAACTGTCCTCTTTAAGATTTAACTTTCCAGTATGTTTTACAGGTACAAAATAGGTAGGTATTGCATAAAATTCAGAATGATATGGCATGGGCATATGGCCCAAATGAATAAGAGCATCAGCCCCGACTTCTTCCAAAGGTCTGTCAGCTAAGTCACATGCTCCATAGGTAGGCTCACCCCACAAAATTACGTTTGCTCCAGTTAATTCCTTAATTTTTTTAGTGATAGTATGAGATTTAACCTTTAGTCCATCTGGGAGCTGTATTCCTATTAGCTTCTTATCTTTTAATTTCGTACAAACTTCGTCTATTCCAGTTTCCCAGTCAAACTTTATTTCAGACATTCGTACATTCGGTCTTGTAAGCCTTAATATAATAATAATGTTACAAATTTAGAGTAATCAAATTTAATTCTAGGAGTTGTTTTATGAATTTTTGAACTCTTACGTCCGCAGGAGCTACTTCCTCACCAAACTTACGATCAAAGTTAGAAATAATTTCTGCTATATTATTTTCACCGTTACAATTTTCCCAGATGAATGTTGTAAACTTATCCAAAGGCCTTCTAACTTGGTCAGGCCCCCCTATTCTATCTTTAACCCATTTCTCAATCCTACCAAATTTTTTAGGATAAATGATTGTTATTTTTCCATTTTCGTAGACTGATTCTATTTCATTATTTTTGATTTGAGTTGGCCTATGTTTGAGTAAATCTTCTTTCATATTTTTTCCATTCCTATTATCATAACGCCCAATGTCGCAGCTCCTGCAATAACTGCATATTTCACGGCTAATTCTTTACTTTCCCAAACGAATCTTGAAACCCACACCAACCAACCACAAAATAGTGCAATAATCAGCAGAATAGCAAATAGAATGGTCCAAACATCCATATTTGTCAATATGGTGGGTTTAATTATGGTAGCCCCGCCAGGATTCGAACCTGGGTCTCAAGATCCAGAGTCTCAAATGATGGACCACTACACTACGGGGCTTTACTATAATTCTTAATTTGGTACACGAGAATTGTTATTTCTAGTCATCGTAAAAGCCATCATCGTCTTCGAATTCAAACTCTGTTTTTTCTGTATTCTCTGTAAAGTCAATTTTATCAGGGAAATATCTCAAAATTACAACGTCATCTAAATCTTGTACCCACCTATATGGAATTATTACATTTGCTCCGTCTTTTACTAAACTAGGAGTAGTTCCAGTAATAAGTAAAGCTGAAACAATGCGTTGAGTAGTATCTAAAAGAACATCGTGAACTACACCCAATCTCATTCCTTTTCGAGTGTAAACCGTCAGTCCTGGCAGTCTTGAAGCTTCGTTTAACACAACCTTCCATAGAGCAATGATATAATTGGTTTGTGTTGCATTTATGCAATATCAAATAATAATAGATTATAAATAGGCCCTAAAATTAAAGCGAAATATATGGGTAGAGTAAGACCGACTTACATCAAACGTGTTGCTATTGAATTAGTAAGAAATTATTCAGACAGATTTAATGAAGATTTTGACCATAATAAATCAATTGTTGAAGAGTTGACTGACGTAGAAAGTTTAACTATGAGAAATAGAATTACTGGATATGTAACTCGTTTCAGGAAGCAAGGTCAAGTTTGAAACACTACGATGTTGTAGTAGCAGGTGCAGGTCCTTCTGGCGCTACAGCAGCATATTATTTAGCTAAGCAAGGTAAAAGCGTAGCTTTTGTCGATAGGGCAAAGTTTCCTAGGGAAAAAGCATGTGGCGGTGGGCTCTGTGTGCACATTGAAGAATTTGATCATATCATTAATAATTGGGATGATTTTCTTGAATCAAAGTGCCAAAGAGGTATAGTTTACGGGCCCGAATTTTTACCTGTGGATTATGTTAGTGAGAAACCTTTCTTCTATAATATTCGTAGACTCCAATTCGACAATAAATTAGTAGAATACGCAGTTGCCGAAGGAGCTACATTAATCCAAGGAGTTGCAGTTAAAGATTTCGAAGTTTTAGAAGACAAGGTGATTGTTAAGTTGCGAAATGGTGAAGAGCTTAGTGGTGAAGTAATTATTGGAGCCGGTGGTTCTTACGACTTAGTCTCTAAGAGAATTAGGGAAATAGAAAAAATGCCTATGAATTGGAGAGATGAAGACATTGCAATGGCACTTTATTTTGAAGTAGATGTTGGTAGAGAGTTCATGGATGAAGTTTACGGCGAAGAAAGGATATCTATGGCCCATATCAAATATGATGGACTTGATGGCTATGGTTGGTCATTTTCAAAAGATACTGTCCTTAATGTGGGAATAGGTTGCCCAAGAAATATTATTAAAAAATTAAAGAAAGAGAAAAAGGGATGGAGTGAAAGAAAATATTTACTAGATTACGTTGAAACACTAAAGGAGCAAGGCTGGTTTCCTAAAGACATAGAGGTAGATAGGAAAATGATATCTGGTGCTAACATCCCTGTAGGTATGGGAATGAGTTGTACTGTTGGAGATCGAATGATGGTAGTAGGAGATGCTGGAGGTTTTGTATCTCCATTATCTGGTGAAGGACTTTACTATGCATTGGATTCAGGAAGACTAGCTGCAGAATCTTTAGATGTGTTATTCAAGGATGGCAATTTCCAGAAACAAGATTTAATGCATTACCACAGAGCTTGGAGTTCTAAGTGGGGTGATGATTTAGAATGGTTAAAAGTTGGCTGGCATCTATTGATGGTTATGCCTAATAGTCTGATAAAATATGCAGCTTTGGATGAAGAAACTAAAGAATTTTTCACACACATGTTTGTTGGATCAATGCCTGCAGCTAAAATCAAGAACAAAGTTTTAGCTTTGATTGCTAAAGGTGTCTTGAAACATGATGTTCTAAGTCTAATGACGGGTAAAAAAGGCGTAGTTCCTGAATTAGCAAACTAGTTCAAATATAACGTGGAAAGCCTTTAAGAAGTAACTTTTAGAATGGTTGTTATGCAATCTGAAGAGGATTGGGATGATGGCGAAGACTGGGATGACGATTATGATGATTCGGAGTCTTCCTCATTTCTAGATATGGAATTGGCTACTAAGATGAAGATAGCAGGAGCTGTTGGGATTGCATTGTTAATAATTTTATCTTCAACTATATTCACAAATTTTGGATTTTATAGCGGAGCAGGTAGTATATCTGTATTAATTGATGTTAATGAGGGTAAAGATGCTAACGATAACACATTTACATTTAATATTCTAGCAACATCTCCAGCTTTTGGTAGCTTAGCTAAAGATGGAA
Organism: Methanobacteriota archaeon; assembly: GCA_029977605.1. Lineage (GTDB taxonomy): Archaea > Thermoplasmatota > Poseidoniia > MGIII > CG-Epi1 > CG-Epi1. The sequence continues at coordinate 10,737 of JAPOKN010000018.1, read as the reverse complement.
AGTATACGATAACCAATGTACCGAATTCAGTTGATTACTCCGGAGGCTCAATATCTGCTTTTTCAGGCTCTTTTGACTTGACTGATGACGGAAGAGGTTCAGTTTCAATTGCTTATTCAGATTTATTCAAAATGAATGGAAAGTATAGTGTAGAAGTTGAGCTTGGAAGTCAAAAAGCTACAGATTCTGTAATCCTAAATAAGTTTTCAGAGAGCGCAGTTGCAGACTTAGTTCAATTCGATGGAAGTAAACCTCTGGACAGGGATGATGGAGTTATAACTAATATGCATTTTTCAAGTGAGGTAATTGACAATCCAGATTCAAATCTTGATACATCAGTTATAATTATTCCTTCAGTTACAGGCACAATAACAATTTACTTTTCTGAAGAATTATTCGAAGAAGGTGAAGATGAAGATTATTGGGATTCAGATAATGGTCGTGATCTTGAAGTAGTAGAAACTATGCAGTTTTCATATTTTGGAGATCAGATGTCAGTAATTTATGAATCTGGAAAAACCGAAGAAGGTCCAAATTTTAATCCTTTTATTTTTGATACTACTGAATTTTACGGGGACAGTGGGGACTATGCAATAGTTATTGAATTTAATAATGATTTAGGCTCAGATTTAACCGAGAAGCAAGGTCAAAGTAATTGGAAATGGTTCCACATTTGTAATACTAATTCAGATGGAACTTGTTCAGATTAATTTTAATTTATCTAAAAGTCTCTCATTTTAGTAACTAAGAACCAAAGATTCCATATTCCATCTTCCCATGTATTCAGTTTGACTTCTCCAACTCGGGCATGGAAAGGAACTGGAATTTCTACCGCTCTTAAACCTCTTTTGAAAGCCTCAATCTTAAATTCCTCAGAAAGTGGCATTCCGTCGCTCGTCAAATTCACTTTTCCTATGACTTCTTTTTTGAAAACCCACATTCCACTTTGTGAATCTTTTATGTTGATTCCGTGAAACAGATTTGTTCCAAATGTTAGCCCCCAGTTGCCAATTTTATGAGTGACAGACATAGCATCTGAATCCATTTGATCTAGCCTATTGCATGTTACAAAGTCTAAATTATTATTAATCAAAAATGCTAAAACATGAGGAATCTTATCTGCGGGATAAGTAGTGTCTCCATCAATAGTAGCCACGTAATCAGTATCTATTAAACTAAATCCTGTCTTGTAAGCCCTTCCATATCCCTTCCGAGGCTCATTGTGAACTATAGCCCCTCTTTTCTCAGCTTCTTCTGCAGTATTATCTGTTGAATTTCCATCAACTATTAAGACTTTAACATCTAGCCATGGTAAATCTCTAGGTATTTGATCTATAGTGGGTCCAATAGACTCACCTTCGTTCAAAGTAGGAATTATCACAGTTAAACTGATACTCATGTTACTGAAGTATGGAGGTCTGGTTTTAAGGCCAACTATACTGGCTTACTATGGCTCTTTTGATTCGTAAGCTATCTTCAGCCCTGAGTTTCATGGTCGGATTAATTTTAATTTTATCTTGGTTTTATTGGGCAGATTCTCCAATTTTGTTATTATTTTCCGGTTTAGTATTATTGATATTGGGAATTATAGGTGTCGTAACTACTATAGCTAAAGAGGAGGAAGAGCTGGAATGATTGCTCCATTAACCTTATATCTAACCAGTTATCGACTTTATTTTTAGATGAGTCTTCTATACAGAACCCTTCTGAGGCCGGCAGTTTTTTTGCAGGATTCAGAGCGCGCCCATTCACGGGTTTTATCAGCGCTATCTAAAATGTCCAGAACTAGATTTTCTCTTTCGATTTTAGGAGCACTTTATCGTTCACCAGAGCTTCCAGTGAAGTTGTTTAATCTTGATTTTTCAAATCCGGTTGGAGTTGCAGCAGGCATGGACAAAAATGGAGATGCAGTTCCATCATGGCAATCGATAGGATATGGATTTTGTGAAATAGGAGGCGTAACTCTCCATGAGCAGCCAGGTAATCCAAAACCTAGGATGTTTAGGGCAAGCAAAGATAAGGCATTAATCAATAGAATGGGGTTCAATAATATTGGAGCTCATGCCCTTCAGGAGCAGTTACAATTTTGGAAGGATAATGGTCTTTGGCCAGATTCTCCAGTAGGAATAAATTTAGGAAAATCTAAGATAACTCCATTGAAAGATGCACCTTTAGATTATTCAGGTTCAATTAAAATATTATGGAAGCATGCAGACTTTTTTGTAATAAATGTGAGTTCACCAAACACACCAGGACTTAGAGATCTTCAAAAATCTAAAAATTTAGATTTAATAATAAAGAAATGCTGTGAAACAAACAAAGAATGTTCTGAAGGAGGTGATAATACATTAAAGCCTATTTTAGTCAAAATAGCTCCTGAGCTAGATGATGGTTTTTTAGAAGATATAGTGAAATTAGTAAAGAAACATAAGCTTTCAGGAATAGTGGCAACTAATACAACGGTACATAGACCTGAAACAACTAATGCTAACACGGAAAAGATTTACAAGGAAGTCGGAGGCCTTAGCGGCGCTCCACTCAAAGATAAAAGTACAGAGATGATAAGCAAGATTTACAAACTAACCAAGGGAAAAATCCCAATAATTGGGGTTGGTGGGATTTTCACAGCTGAGGATGCGTGGAATAAAATTACAGCTGGCGCTTCTATTGTTCAACTCTATACAGGTTTGGTTTTTGAGGGGCCTGGAATAGCAAAAAGTATAGTTAAGGGTTTGAAAAAGCGTGTTGAAAGTGAAGGTTTAGAATCAATAAGCGACGCTGTTGGAATAGAAGCTTAAGTTTACTCTCTAATAATAAATTGGCTTTGACACATCGGACAGCCAACTTGTATAGGTCTTTGATCAGTAGTTATCGTAATTAGACCAGAACAGCTTGGACATGTCAAGGTTGTAGGCCCCACATCTTCAAAATCAAAGAAATCTTCTTCTTCATCTTCGTTTCTGAAGTATTTTAGTCCAACAACAGCACCCAGTGCCAAAATACCAGCTATACTTCCACCAATTATAAGTGTATTACTGGCTTCATCTTTACTTCCGCTTCCTCCAGTATTGGTCTTAGCTGTAACGAATATGAACCATGTTCCACTTGTGCTACTTCCTCCATCGTTATCAACAACAGTGAGAATCAGCTCATAATTTCCTTCAATATCGAATTTATAATTAAGATTTTCTTGATTACTTATCTCAGATTCTATTCCATTGTCAAGAGTCCAGGTAAAACTAACAATATTTCCATCATTGTCATAAGAAGATGAACTGCTGAACGAAGCAATATCGCCTTGTTCTAAGTTAAGAAATTGTTCATTTACAGGAATTCCATTGATTGTTGTAGATATAGCTGCAACAGGATTCATATTTTCTTCTTCAGCCTCTTGTACGTATGCGTACTTGCTAATTGTTTCATCATAGTCTTCTATCTCAGAAGTAATCTGTATACTTCCAGATTGATAAGGAGTCCATGTAAACGAGATTATATTTTCTTGGTTAGCTCCCAGTTCAAGACTTTCCTGATAAAGTAAATTCTCAGCAGCATAAGTTGAAATTAATGCATTACCTTCTTTTCCGCCATTATTGGCTACAGTTATGGTAATTATGGTTTCTTCACCAACGAATAAAGGGTCATTCCAAGATATACTTTTTAATTCAAAATCTTCTTTTGGTTCTTGAATTTCAATTTCTTTTGTAACTTCATTATTTTCTTCAGTAGTTTCTACAGGGTCTGCGTTGTCTAATTCAACCTTTACAATGCTCGTTCCTTCTTCAGCAGTCCAGAGATATGAGATGGTCTTTGATGATTCGGAAGAAATTTGTTCCCTTCCATTGTCTACAGCACTTCCATCTATCATAATTTCGTAATCAATGCTTCCACTTGTTTTACCTAAATTCAAAATATCAAAATTTATCGTAATTTCATTACCTTCTTCTAAATCACCTATGAATTCAATATTTGCAGGGGAAAAGTCGGGCTCATCCGGTGCAGGCCCTACGTTTACATCAAAGCTTCTTTCATCATTGTTGTCATTTTGGTCTTCGGGAGATATTCCAACTAATCTAGCGCTTAATGTATTTGGACCTTCTTCAGCAACCCATTGGCTTTCAATTGTAGTTTCATCTTCAACTTCTATAATTCCACCTTGTATAGTTGAAAATTTTCCAGTAGCGTTATGATACCATCTCAATTCAAAAGCTTCAGATGGCTCGGTTCCTTGATTTTTTATCTTTGCATAAATATTTATGTATTCATTATCAACAGGATCTTGATTATCAGTCCATACCTCAGTTATAGTAAGATCAACGCCTTCAGCAGGAGCTGCACCGACGTTAATGGTTTTTTCAAGTCTATTTGAGCTAGTGTCACTTTCAGAAGGCGAGACGTCATAGACCTCAGCTTCAATGGTATACTCACCTTCCTGAGGATTCCATTCGTAAGTCCATGTTACACTTGAATCTTTGGAAATAGTGCTTAAAGAGTCTTCATCTAAAGTTTCGCCTCCGTCCAATAGCAATTTTATCGAGGCACTATCTATGTCTACGTTACCTTGATTTTCTATTTCTACAGTTATAGTTACGGTATCTCCTTCTAACGGAGTTTCAGGAGTAGATGTTATTTCGCTTATAACTGCATTAGGTTGATTAATATCAACTATTTCATATCCGTCAATGTATCCGTATCCGAAATAATAATTGTATTTGTCATCCTCACTAGGTTCTGAGGGGCTACCATCATAATTTTCAGTATCCCAGGCCTCAGAGAATTCTTGCAGTCTATCTCTTACACCATTAGTAGTTGATGTAGGTTTCAAGCTTCCATCAGCTTCGAGTAGGAGGGCCACTAGTCCAGCAACAATAGGAGTGGCCATGCTAGTTCCGTCTTTAGTTGTCCACCCTTGAGCATTACTCTCACCAATGAAGTTACTGTGAGCTAAGGCAGCTCTAATTCCGCTGCCTGGTGCCACAACGGATGGCTTTAGTTCATCCCACCGGTCATCATCACCATCACTTTGTCTTGGGCCGTAGTTACTGTAACTAGCGAGGTCATCCCCATTTCTATTGACGTCGTCGTTATTATCCATAGCGCCGACAGCGATACTCCAATCTGCAGCAGCAGGGGAAGGTACTTCCTCGTCACCGTCGTTACCCATTGCTATGACAACAGCTATTCCTGCAGCATTGGCCTGGTTTACTAATTGAGATTGACTATCAGTTCCATCACTATCGCTGGTTGTACCAAGTGACATTGACATTATTTGGATTCCATTGTTTTTCTCACCGTCGTTCTCCCAATCAGTATTTACATTTTCGATGCATGCCTCTATTGCTTCATTAATATCAGCAGCAGAACCTGAACCCCAATCTGCCATCACTTTCATGTCGATAAGTCTAGCAGCTGGTGCAACTCCAATGTAATCGGGTTCACCGTCGCCATCATCATCATCATCTCCACCAGTTCCTAACACAGTTGAAGCAACATGGGTTCCATGTCCATCAAAGTCATCAGGATCTTCATTACTATCTTCTTCAGTAGTAAATACATAATTCCCTTCACTGTCTGTGGGGCATCCCCCTTCACAATCCATTCCAGCAATAAATCGTCTAACATTTTGATCGCCATAAACTCCAAAAGTTTCATGTTCATTATCTACTCCGGTGTCTAAAACTGCAACATTAATCCCTTCACCGTACAATCCTTTGTCCCAGACTACAGGAGAATATTCATCGGAATTTCTAACCTTAACAGCCTTGACTGCAGTATCTAACATAGGATATACCGGAGCTTGCCACTCCACTAATTTCAGATCTGAGATTAAAGTTAATTCACTTACTTTATTTGCAGGTACAAAGTCAATTCTTATTGCATTAATATATTTGTAAATGTGTGTTACTTCCAAACCTAAATTAATGATTTCATTAATATGTTCATCATTAGGTTTAGTATCAAGCATAAGAATGACAGCAACATCATCGCCATTTAGTATCAAAAAATCCATTCGATCATCGATTCCATCAGCATTTTTATCAAAGAAAGTAATATCAAAATCAGGTTTTTCTTCAGCGATAGAGCTCATGGGCAAAACAAGATTTAAAATCAATATCAAGACGATGCCTCCGGCTCTCATAGTTAGCTATCCCTGTATAGGTCTAAAAAATGTTGCATTGATTATCTTATTCTCATCCTTACTATAAAAATAGAGAATATCACGACTCCAATTGTAGCAATTGCAATTAAATTTAGACCTGAAAATTCTTCCGATTCAGATTTCTCAATTCCTTTTATTTCCAAAACAATATTAGCAGTAATATTCTCATTCCCTATACTTTCTACTTCAAAGTTAGCCTCATATTTTGATGTAGTCTCAGTTTCTAATCCTTGAGTGTTTATTTCTTTTGTTTCGTATGCTTCAAGTTCAAAATATGTTTCAGTAAGATATAAAGTCAAACCTTCTTCAAGCTCTTTAGATAGTTTGAAGGTATCTTTACCGTTTCCAGTATTTGTTATTAAAATTTTAACGCTTGAATCAATTTGTTGAGCAGCTATGCTGACTCCATAGTATTGAGGTATAGTGACGCTTACATTACCATAGCCTCCAATAGTACCATTTCCGTTTAAGATTTCAAAAGGTATTTTTGTCTCTCCTTTATTCGCGTCAATCGGAGGTTTCAGCTTAATCAATGCCTTACTTTCAGCATCTACATGCAAAATATTTGTATTAATAATTTCCCAAGATTCAGGTAAATTAAAGTTAAAATTTACTAGGTCCCAAGATTGCTCTGTTGAGTCTATAATAGTTATTTCAGTTTCTAGCCACGGAAAATAGTACCCATTATCATTACTTTGTAATTCAATGGTGTTCAGGTTTTTTACAATAGAGGTATAGATATGGGAGTGTTCGTCATGAATGAAGAATGAAAATGAAGTCATATTATTTTCAGGATCGATTTCGTAGTAATCTGAAGATAAAACACTTAAATTTATATTCACATGTTGAGAAAAGTTATTGCCATCTAATATTTCATGATCGCTTAAAGTCCAGTTTATGATTTCGTTTGGATTCAATTTAGTATAGTTTATAATTTTGACTTTATCTTCATATTTTATTTTTAGCGAGATATTAGTAGCATTAACTGTACCTAAATTTCTTATCTGGCCTGTTACAAAGAATTTATCGTTAATATCAACACCTTTCACATGTGACAATACACCTTCAGATGTTTCACTAATTAGTTCTGGCATATCAAGATGCAAATCTGGCAGATTCAGATCAACAAATAAGTTTTCTTCGTAGTAGTAATCTTGTAAATATCCCTCCTCATTATAAAGTGTTAATTCAATAGAATAATTTCCAGATTTTTTTGGTTGAACTAATAAATTATCAAAGCTGTTATTTTCAAGATTCTCGATAATGGTTTCTATGACCTCACCTTGTGAATTAACCATTTTGAATTTTAATATCGAGGCTTCACCGTCAAAAGTTCCATTAACAAGAACGCTATCGTTGTGTCCAGTTCCAGTATCTACACTTTTAGAACTGACAACTTCAAAATTAGATTCTGTTTGAATTGATGTCTCATAATTAGATATAAAGTCGAACCATGTATTTTCCATTATTTCAAGATCACTATATCCGTATTTTACACCTTCAGTTGGAAAGTAAATAGTTATTCCATTTGCTCTTTCAACATTTAGTTTTTCAGGCTTTATCCAATGGTCTTCAAACATCACAGTTTGGTTTATACTGTTTCTCAAATCACGAGCAGCTTCTTTTACAGAGATTACAGGTAACTCTTCTTCGACTTTAATAGTTAAATCATAAAGATCTCTATAGTTTGGATTTTGGTCAAATCGCTGTGTGTCATCTCTAGCTTTTTTAATTTCGTTCTTAAAAACAGGTAATACGCTATTTAATTCAGTGCCAAAATTATCTAACTCATTCCATAAGTTTTCTAAGTTATGGCTGGAAACTACTGAAGCAGTTACAGAATAGCTAGTGTAAACTGAGCCGTTCCTGTATGATTCGACGTAATCATTAACTACATGATATGCTAACTCTTCATCATTTAGATTCTTATTCAATTTATACAGCAAATTATTGTAGGTCCATCCTTCTAGAGGCTCATAAGCTTCTGAGCCGTGAACCATTTTTGCATGATTTTTTAGTTCATACATAATTTCAAACATGCCCATTAGACAAGCATCAAAACCTATTAGCGTAAAAGGAGATTCATTAGTAGCTTCTCTATATTCCTTAAGTGAAAGATTAATTTCTGGTACTGTCAAAAAACTATTTCCGTCTTCAGCTACTTTTTCCCATCCACTTCCATGATTCCAAATTATCAATATCTTTCTTTTAGCAGGAAATTCATTAGATGCCCAAATTAGGAAATCTCTTAAGGTATCTCCATCGCCCATATCCAATTCATTTTCCCAGGTCTCATTCACCTCACTTAAATTTCGTTCAACTAAATTGTGCTTTAGAACATGATACAGGCGTGAATCATTATCATCTATCTTATCTGTTAAAGCAACTATATCTAAGTCCTCATTTGATCCAACCATCTTCATTTCATTTAAATCGTCTGTTAATTCATTGTAAAGTGTATTATCTCCAGCCATATAGACGTAAAATCCCCACTCAGGAATTTCATCTTCTGCTGCAGCATAATAATTAAAGTGTCCAAAAAAGCTGGATAGTAAGAAAAAAGCTAGAGCTATACTTATTTTCTTACTCATAAGTAGTCTTTATTGTAAGAGTATAAAAGCTCTTTGAGTTATATTTCGTTAGTATATATCCATTCTACAATATCACCATTTGTGATGATATTTCTATTTGCAGCGATGTCACTGTAAAATCCATTTAAGGTATATTGCCAACCGTATCCTTCTTCTTTTTCACAAGTATCACAATCACTTACGAGAATGTCTGTAACAGTTATTCCTTGTCCATCGTTTGTAGTCATAACCTCATAATTTCCTTCGCCACTGGCGGCCATCAACAACCCAAATACTGTAGATTCAGTAGTTGTAATAGATTCGAAAGTTAAAGTGTCATTATCTCCTGCGTTAGAATAAGATATAGTTAATTTTGCAGTCACTATTGTTGAAGTATCAACTTCTTCACTTCCAAAGCCTAACTCATTAACAATTCCAGCAATAACTACGATGTTTATCAGTGCAACTGCGATTAATATCTTAGTTTTGCTCATAACTAGTAATCTCTTCTTCCACGTTCAGCTTATTATTCATGCCTTGAGAGAAAAAAGCGTAGAATGGAAATCCAATCAAAGTAAATGTAACCAAACTCGAGATTAGATGATAGAGCATGAAAGGCAATCCTAGAACATAAACTAAAATTAAATTATCTAAGGTGTGGTTGTAAGTTAATAAAAAGACTCCAAAGTTTGTCCATATGTCATACATCAAAGTAACTAAAATTCCAGCTCCCCCGAATTTATAAACAGTTCCTGGTTTAATTCCTCCTTTGATATTATCTTTAAATTTAGAAGTTAAAAGCGAAACAAATAAAAATCCTGAATATGTAAACAAGATTATTTTAGATCCACTAAAGTATCCAAGGTATACATCACTAGAAACAATCATAGAAATGGTTACTACAAACGTCCAGTTCCTTGGCAAAACGAGTGCAGATAAGAAGCTAGCCACCATTACAGTTTCAAAATTTGGATAATCATGAAGTACAATTCTGCCTACAAATCCTAGGATAAAAACGGATATTGCGGTTGCAAATAATCTATTAGAACGTTGTTCCATTGACTTTGCAACCTAGGGCCTTAGATAAAAGTTAATCTGTGCTTTATTACTAGCTTATTTACCTATTATAACTCTCTTAGATATTTTTTTCCACACGGCCCCTTTGTCTTTGTTTGCTAAAGGATTTGCTGGACTTGGGTGAGGTATTTCCTTTATCGTTATCCCTTCAATGTTATTATCTTTTATTGCTTTATGAGCCATTTTGCTAGCGTATTTCCCAACGCCTACGATTTTTTCAGCATCTAGTGTAGCAATAACATCAGAAAGGTATTTGTTACAAATGCCAAAAATTTCTTCAGTTGATGATTTTTTCAGTTTATCCGGAGTTATATTTTGCCCTGCAGAGTTAAACATCCATAACGGGAAGTGGTTCAAAACGAAAATATTTTTGAATGCATTAATAGGTGAGCCGTATATGTCTTCTATTAATTCCCATATTCTTTTACCTGATATTTCAGGTTTTTTACATTCCAGGCCGGTTATTCTTCTTTTGGGATGAATTTTTACAGGCTCTTTAACTTCTAAGTTAGCAATATTCAAATAATTGTTGACTTTTTTGGGACAACCAAAAGGAATTCCGGTATTTCCCATTCCGTGTCCAGGATTCATTCCCATAACTATTGTTTTAGCCCCGAGTAAACCATATGTTTCCAAATACTTTTTATGAGGCTCCCATGCATAATTTAATGGATTATAAGCGAACTCAACGTTATTATTGCCCTTAATTATTTTACCCTTATATTCGTCACAATTTTCTCTTAGTTTGTAAGTAAGTTCTATAAGATTCGCACTCTTTATATTCATATTTTCAAGCTCTCCAATGATATAATATATCTGCAGCAGTTAAATAAACAAACCCCTTATTAAGGGGCATAAGATTAGCAATATAGGCGATTTTATGGTAGATAATCGAATAAGTAAATTGTTTGTCAGTTCAGTTGCAGCTTTGTT
>JAPOKN010000063.1 GCA_029977605.1 Methanobacteriota archaeon | reverse complement strand
CATCAGGATCATTAGAGGATGAACTAAAAGTAAGAACTGAAGTCCAATAATACTGTGGAGTTAAACCGCCTAGAGATTCTGGACTTATGTTGATAGATGCTGTAGGTGATTGATTAGGTGGCAAAACATTCACAATTACTTGAGAATATGGTGAATAAATTCCCGATTCGATGTCCTTTGATCTAAAAACTAGCTCATAAGAACCTTCGGAATTTGTAAGATTCGATAAAGAAATAGGAGAACCATATAGTCTAAACAATAAATCAGGGTTACCATCGTTGTCGTAAATATCCCAGTAATAATCGCATTCTACTTCATCCTGATTATTATCAAAGCATTGAGCATTAATTTCTAAAGTATCACCTTCTTTAATTGAATCTCCATCATTGAAATCAATAATCATTTGCGGTATAGGAGGAAGAACAATCATTTGCTGCGTTTCGTTTGCACTATCTTCTTCATAAGTTATTGATAATTTTACGGTATGTGTTCCTTCTTGAAGATTATTGAAAGTAAACATTTCAGAATTTCCAATATAAGACCAACTCCCCTCATTATTCCAAAGAACCTCCCAATAGAAATCTAAGTCAGCATTTGGATCATCTACACATGGTTGGGGTTCAGGATACATTTCTGAACAAGCCCTAAATGTAGCTGTTTCTCCTAAATGCAGTGTTGGAGGTTCAATGCCAAAATTGACGTCGATTTCATCATCTCCTCCATTATCTCTTCCTGAAACTGTTAGAACTGCCTGTGAACTCTCACTAACAGTACTCCACTCACTGTTGTTATCTCTAACCTGAAAAGTAACTGTATGTTCACCAGTACTGAACGTTGTAGATGACAACATAACATTATGACTATCTGAACCTTGCTCCAAAATTCCATCTACAGATGAATTCCAGTAAAAATAAGTCATTCCTTCCCCGTTACATACAGAACAATCTGAACTGAATGAAACTTCTTCATCTTGTTGATTGTCTACAGTATCTGGAGATATATCTACCATGTAAACTTCTGGTTCAGCAGCTGCATCTGTGGATGCTATAGCTGAAATTGCTAGAGCGAGAGCTAAAATTAAGAAATAACGCATTTTACACCTAAGCTTAACAACTTAAGTCTGCATTTAATGCTTACCTTTCTTTTCTGCAAGCTCAGCTTTTCTCTGATTAATCTTATCTTTTCTTGAATCTGTATGATGCATTGGATACATCAATTCTCCCAAACCCGGCATGTCTCTTTTCATTCTCTTTGCCAATATCTTTAAGATGTAATAACTTAAAAAAGCACCAATTCCAATTCCAATTAAAGGATAAAAATTCATTCAAAATCAGGTTCAAATTCAGCTTGAAGCTCACTCATTACTTGATTCAACAGACCATCAAATCTCTTACTACGATATTCACGTGGCCCTCCCATATCTGTTTGAACTTTTGCTATGAACGTTTTATCTTCAGTCTCAAGCTCAATACGGCAAATTGATTCTTCCATGCAGATTCAAATTGAGCTGATATTTAAGGTTTAATCTAATTACATTCTAAAAACGCCAAAATTAGTTTTTTCAACGTTCTTATTCATTGCTGTGGATAAGCCCAGTGCAAGAATCATCCGAGTATCTAGAGGGTCTATTACGCCATCATCCCATAATCTTGAAGTTGAATAATATGGATTTCCTTCATTCTCATACTTTTCTAAAATAGGATTTCGTATGGCATCGATATCTTTTTGGCTTAACTTAGAACCTGAGGACTCAACTTGGTCTTTCTTAATTGTTGATAGAACATCTGCTGCTTGTTCTCCACCCATTACTGAAATTCTCGAATTTGGCCACATCCACATTTGTCTGGGTTGATAGGCACGGCCGCACATTCCATAATTTCCTGCGCCAAAAGATCCTCCAATAACTACTGTGAACTTAGGGACATTGGCATTAGAAACTGCCATTACCATTTTTGCACCTGCCTTAGCAATTCCACCGGCTTCGTAGTCTTTACCCACCATAAAGCCAACAATATTTTGTAAAAATACAAGTGGTACTTTACGTTGGCAGCACATTTCAATGAAATGTGTTGCTTTTAATGAGGACTCAGAAAATAACACCCCATTATTGGCTATAATTCCTACTGGATATCCCATAATTTTAGAGAATCCACAAACTACAGTTGTTCCATAGTTAGCCTTAAATTCATGAAATTTAGAAGAATCTACTAGCCTGGCAATAATTTCTCTAACGTCGTAGGGCTTTCTAGAATCTTTTGGAATTATTCCATATAATTCCTCAGGATTGAAAATTGGCTCTTCGGGTTCACTTATTGATATATTGCTCTTAGGTTCTCTATTCAAATTAAAAATAATATCTCTTGCAATTTCCAGAGCATGTGAATCATTTAGGGCATAATGATCAGCTACGCCACTTTTCCTTGTATGGACTTCTGCACCGCCCAAATCTTGTGAAGATACCACCTCTCCTGTTGCAGCTTTTACAAGCGGCGGACCGCCTAAAAAAATAGTTCCTTGCTCTTTAACAATTATAGTTTCATCTGACATTGCTGGAACATAAGCTCCACCTGCTGTACAAGAACCCATGACCACAGCAATCTGAGGAATTCCAAGAGCTGACATTTGGGCTTGATTGTAAAATATTCTTCCAAAATGCTCTTTATCTGGAAAAACTTCATCCTGCATAGGGAGAAAAGCTCCTCCTGAATCAACTAAATAGATACAAGGAAGATTATTTTCTTGAGCTATTTCTTGTGCTCGCAGATGCTTCTTTACTGTTAATGGAAAATAAGTTCCGCCCTTAACCGTAGCATCATTGCCGATAATCATTACTTCTCGGCCGTGCACTACTCCAATTCCGGTAACTATTCCAGCTGAAGGCACCTCATTATCATACATGTCAATCGCTGCTAAGGTTGACAATTCTAAAAAAGGAGTATCCGAATCAATTAGTAAGTCTATTCTATCTCTGACTAATAATTTTCCTCTCTCTTGATGCTTCTTTACAGCTGCCTCTTTACCTCCTTTGCTGATTTCAGAAATTTTATTTTTTAAATCTTGGACTAATTTCTTATTATGCTCTAAATTTAGCAAAGATTCCTCACTACTTGAGTTGTGATTACTCTTTAGTGTGCTCATTCATCCTCCAACTCGAACATAAAATCTCCTTCTTTAACTTGACCGCCAACTTCTACTTCGGTCATTCTTGATATTTTACCATCTCGAGGTGCAGTTAATCTATGCTCCATCTTCATAGCTTCAAGAACCAAGACGACATCTCCTTTAGACACGGTATTACCTTTAGCTTCTTTGCTGTCTAATAATTTACCAGTAATAGGACTTAATACTCTATCTTCGCTAATTTCTTCTTGATCTACAGAATCAAACCGAATCTTACTATGTTTGAAAAAATAATTCTTACCGTTAGCAAATACATATACCTCATCCAGATTCTTTTCTGAATAACAGATTGAATTTGAAGAACCAAACTTT
>JAPOKN010000038.1 GCA_029977605.1 Methanobacteriota archaeon | reverse complement strand
GCGGGCCTGCAGGGATTCGAACCCTGGATCTTCTGGTTAGAAGCCAGACGCCCTTCCAGGCTAGGCTACAGGCCCTAATTACGTTTGAGAAGAGGTTGCATTTATTGTTTTGTCAGGAATTGGGATATTTAGATGATCAATAACTCTTTCAGCTGAAAATAAAGCACCTTGAACTGAAGGATGAGTCGTATAATCGCCAGCAAGCAGAATTCCTTTATCGCTGATTGGCTCTCTTATTCTCCCTTTATGTTCAGTATCTATCAAAGGTAATGCATTATCGACTTTAGTTACTGCTACAAACTCCCATTCTCTAACTTGCTTACCAAACCAAGTCTCGAACTCTGACAATATTTCATCATGATTGTCTTTTAATGACTCAGCGTCTTCACCGATAACTGTGGCAATTACTAATTGAGGATGAAAAGGGTGCAAATGAGCATGAAGAATTTTGTTTCCATTCAAACCATATTTCTCATTAATTAGTAATCTATGTCTGGATAATGGATTTTTAGGAGAATTAAACACAATTGTTGCAGTTTTCTTTACCTTTTTCAACGGCTTACGATTTAAGAGTTGGAAGCTAACGTTTTGCGGAGTAGCTAAAACTACTTTATCGAATTTCTCCGTTTGTTTATTACAAGTAATAGTTGTTGATGACACTGCATCAACTTTAGAATTTAGGCGTAGCTGAGTAATAATTAACTTGTTGGCCAATTGGTTAGGAATGGCTTGTATGCCATCTTTTAGCATGACCATTGAACCCAAACTCATCGCAGCCCAAGTGAAGGAAGCAAAACTCATACGCTCTTCCAAATCAGGGTCAAGAGTAATTCCTGCAAATAACGGACGAAGAATATTCTGAACAAGGTTATCTGAGAAACCTCTTTCTTTAAATCCATCCATAATTTTTTTAGATTTAAAATCAAGAGGAGATTCGATATCTTTTCTATTTGAGGCTAATCTCCATCTCAAAAGCCTAAGGCCATCTCGTAAACCAGTTGCTCTCAGTGTTGGGAAAAGCTTGAGAGGCATGCTTATTGCATCTGCAAGTATTTTTCTCCTACCAGTATCTGGATTGATACTTTCCGTACATTTTTCCATTTCTTCAAATTCGAGTTTACTAAAATCAATCCATCGATGTAATGAGGGATAAGCTGTATGCAAAACATGAAACCCAATATCGATTATGTAAGGGCCAAAACGTATAGAAGACATTCTACCCCCAATATCGCTCTCAGATTCAAAAATTACTACTTCATGACCTGCTTTTTCTGCAGCTAATGAGATGGCTAAGCCTGAAATTCCAGCTCCGACTACACCTATTTTCATTTAAAAAAATTAATGGACTTCGCTACCGTCTTTTATGTCTTTATCTGGCTCTAGTAAGCTAACTATTCCTTCTCCTTCCGCAGCTAGTAGCATGCCGTTTGACTGCTCGCCTCTAAATTTCGCAGGAGCCAAGTTAACTAAAACTGCTATTTTTTTACCCAATAGCTCTTTATTTTCGTAAATACCTCTAAGCCCAGTTACAATTCTTTTGACTGGCCCTCCAAAATTAACGTCAAGAAGCCATAGCTTATCAGCATTAGGATGCTCCTCAACTTTCTCAACCGTTCCAATTCGTATGTCTAATTTCTTAAAATCGTCAAAAGTGACTTCGGGTTTGACATTAGCTAGCTCGTTTGTTTCTTCTGGTGGCATTTCTTTCTCCAATATTTCTTCCATATTTAATTTTGTAAACAAGGGAAGGGGTTGATTTAATTCAAAACTATCTTGAAAGTCAAGTGCTGAATTCCAACCTAAATCTTCAATTTTAGAATCTTTGCCCAAAAAATCCCATGCTTTCTGGGAGGATTCTGGCAAAAACGGTGACATTAAAACGGATAAACTACTAGAAAAATTTAAGAATTGAACTAATGTAGTTTCGCAAGCTTCTCTATCTGCCTTGACTTGTTTCCAAGGTGCTGCATCATTCAGTGCTATATTTCCTGCTTGAGACAATTCCATTATGGCCTGTAAAGCTTTCTTAAATTTACACGCTTCTAACGCTTTAGATACTTTACCAAAAGCTATTTTTGTTTTTTCATTTAGTTCATTATTAACTGGATTTTTTGACGATAGTCCTTCTGGGAAATTTTTATTCGCAAAAGACATTACTCTGTACATTAAATTACCATAATTCCCTATCAATTCTGTGTTAATTCTAGTTACATAATCTTCCCATGTGAAATTAGCATCTTTTTGTTCAGGCATAATGGATGCTAAGTAAAAGCGTAACAATTCAGGATCATATCTGTCAAGATAATCTGGAATCCAAATCGCATGTCTTCTTGATTTAGAGAATTGAGATGAATCTAACAATAAGTATTCATTAGCTGGGACGTCGTAAGGTAACTTGTATCCGCAGCCTGAAAGCATAGCTGGCCAAATAATTGTATGGAAAGGAATGTTGTCTTTAGCCATGAAATAGTAATGCTCTGAATCTTCATTTTCCCACCATTTTTTCCACTCATCTGGCTTCCCTTGGTTTTTTGCCCAATGTACTGAAGCTGAATAATAACCCATTACAGCTTCAAACCAAACATACATTCTCTTATCCTCATAACCTTCCCTTGGAATTTCGATCCCCCAATCTAGATCTCTTGTAACTGCCCTATCGATTAATCCCTCTTTGAGCCAATTTCTTGTAAAATTAATTACCGAAGGACGCCAATGCTCTTTTCCCTCAGATAACCATTCTAACAATACATCTCTAAATTCAGATAATTTGAAAAATAAATGCTCAGTCTCTCTGAACTCAATCTTAGCATCTGGATTTAATTTAGAACATGGATTAATTAGTTCTTTAGAATCTAAAGTTTTACCGCAATCATCACACTGATCACCTCTTGCTGATTCATAGTTACAATGAGGGCAAGTTCCTTCTACATATCTGTCTGGTAAAAATTGTTTCGCAATAGGATCGTAAGGCTCCTCTGAGATTCTGGGCTCGATGTAACCGTTATCATCTAACTTTTTTAGAATAGATAGAGCAACTTCAGCATGCTCTTCGGTATGAGTGTGGCTGAAAAGATCAAAGGAAATTCCCATTCGCTCAATTGAATCGCTGTTAAGCTTGTGATATTCCATTGCCACTTGTTCTGGAGTTTTACCTTCTTGTTGAGCTGTAACTGTGATTGGTGTACCATGCATATCGCTTCCACTAACCATCAAGACTTTGTTACCTTTTAGACGATGGTATCTTGCAAATATGTCTGGTGGCAAATAACAACCGGCCATATGCCCCAAATGCAAGGGGCCGTTGGCATACGGCCATGCCACACATACTAAGACGTGCTTCACAATTATATGAATTTCATGCTGTTATAATAGATTATGCAAAAATAACTACTAACGTGATAAATCCATTCCAAATCGCATGAGCTATCATGCTTGGATAAATACTTCCAGTTTTGACCCTTAACCAACCATATAGACATCCGCCACCAAATGCTAAAGCCATAGCAATAGGTTCATGAGCTATGGAGAAAACAAATGAAGAAATGACTATTGATACAATGGGGCTGTAACGCTTCAATAGCATAGTCAGAATAAATCCTCTAAACAAAAATTCTTCAGCAAATGGAGTAAAAACGGAAACTGTTAGTGCTAAAATTATGAGAGAAAACCCGGAGGATTCTTTGAACAAGTTAATTACTTCCTGTTGTTCTGCATCTGGAAATACTAGAAGTGTAAAGGCTGCATGAAGTGGTAATATTACAAAAATGTCAAGTAAAAGGACCCAGCCAATTAATTTCCATGTGTCTATATTATTTTCAAAAGATAATAATCCCTTAATTTCTTCTTTAGGAAGTATGTTTTGAAGAACTACTAGAACTAAAATGCCAGCTGAAATTGTGAATAGAGGAAGAAATACTTCTTCGCTGTTAACAACTGTTGCCGTAACCATCAGAAGTAAAAAAAGGCCAACAAACATAGAGATAATCGAGGACCAAACATAAAGTGTTGATTTCTTTTCGATGGCTGTTTCACTAATTTCTACCTTAGAACCGGATTTAGATTCGCGCCAACATTCACTACTACAGTATATTTGATATTCTATGTCAGATAGAATTGGCTTTGAACAATGTTTACAATATTCCATACTATTCTATTGCAATAAAAAATCTATTAATTTTCTCATTGCTTTACCTCGATGACTAATACTGTTTTTCTCTTCAGATGCTAATTCTGCAAATGTTTTGTCGAATCCGTCTGGAATAAAGATAGGATCATACCCAAATCCCCCCTCTCCTCTTAACTCATTAATCAGAGTTCCGCTGCACTCCCCTACAAACTTTTGCTTTTCACCTGATTCTGTAAGTAAACCTAATACACATCTGAAAGTACATTCTCTATCGTCTACACCTTCCATTTGTCTAAGAACTCCTTTGAGACCTATTGTATCATAAATATATCTAGTGTAAGTTCCAGGAAATCCATTAAAATGATCTATGAAAACACCTGAATCATCTATTACAAACGGAGAGGAAATTCTTTCTTGAAGCCAAGTAAGGCCGAAATCTACTACATCTTCCAAACTGGATGCCTGAATTTCGGGATAAGATACATTATTTTGAACCGGAACATAAGGCGATTCTCTCAATATTTCCTTGAATTCTCTAATTTTACCATTATTCGATGTTATTATTTGCAAATCTACACTTCCTTTTGAAAACTCTTTGCCAGTTACATCCTTTGCCATTACCAAACATCTGAATTGTGACTTTTAATGTTTAGGCTGAAATATTTAGTAGATTAACAACAGTCATTATTCTTGCAACAATCGCAATTACAACTGCATTTACATGCTTGATTCATTATATTTGTAAGAAATGGGAAGTATAAAAAAACTTCCTATGTTAATCAACGTAATTACCTTATATGCCTGCTTAGTCGGAAATTTCTAGCGGGGGTCGCATAGTCTGGCCATTGCGTTGGATTGCTAATCCAATGGGATTTATCCCACGGGGGTTCAAATCCCCCTCCCCGCGCCATTATAATTTCATAAATTCTAATTCTAAAACTTCTTTGCCAACCAAAGTCTTTGATTTGTGAAAAGAATCTTCTCTAAAATCAAAAGGATGAGTAAGATAATTCAATTTATTATTATATGTCTTATGTAAATAATTCTCCCAAAGAAAGCCGTGTGTTCCTCCTGCCGAAAGAAAATCTCCACCACTTATTCTTTTTATTTGAGTCAAGACTTTTCTAATATCTTTTGAAAATGATAAAGTGCCTGTTTCCATAACTACAAATGAGTTTGATTCAAACTGTGACCAAGCGTCCATATCATTAATATCCATTCTATTACATTTTGAACAGCCAAACAAATCAAGAGTTACATCGCCGTGTTCACAATTAGGAAATAAGTCTGAAATGAACTGAAAATATGTTCCTCCGCAAGGATCACCGATTACCATTAATTGCTTTTTTTTATCTTTAGATAATTGAAGAGCATCACGGTAAAATCTCTTAGTCATGTAGTGCCTTTTAATCACTAAATTCTTAGTGTAGAAGGCTCCAAATAAATATAATGTATTGATGAACAATAATCTAATATATTCCCAAGTTAATCGAAGCATATGTTAGAATCAATTAAACTAGCTGTAGTGATGGCTATCGCACTTTCTTTTTGTTCGCCTTGCTCGTCTGGTTTTGTTGAAGAATCTATCGATTTTCAAACTAAGGATTCTGAAAGAACATACCCTAATGATTGGACACACCGGCCCTTTGGAGAGCTGTTCACAAGTTTAAGTTGCGTTTATTGCATGAGTTATGCTGACCCTGCAATGGAAGAAGTTATTCATGATGGTGAAATGGATGAATCTAATCCTTTCAATGTTGTAGTCTTTCACCAAACAAACGGAGGGGCTGGAGATGATCCGTTCCATACACAAGATTCAAGATCAAGAATGAGAGATCATTATGGGCAAACAGGTACTCCAAATGCACAGTTTGATGGTAACTATCGCTATGTTGGTGGTGGCGGAGAATCTAATTATCAAGATTATACAACAGCAATGTCCGAATCAGGGCAAAGAGAAGGTGAAGGAAATGATGAACCTTTCAAAATAGTGGATTTAGATATTTACAGTGAATTTATTGGTTCTGAATCTGAGGGAGAAGCTGGCCAGTTCAAATTAAGTGTTGATGTAACCTACTTCGGACAAACCGGAGGAGATGATGGAGTACCTACTGAACCTGATGACATACTAGGCGAAAGTCCTGACTTAAATGGAGAATTGATTGTTTTTATGGTTGAAGATGGAGTGCCTGCATACTCTTCATACCTTGATGAAATTTGGACTAACAGAATGGTATTCAGAGAATATGGTATTGAAAGTGAAGTATTTACTTTAGCTCAAGATGAATCTACGACATTTAGTGCAGTATGGAAGGTTCCAACGACTCAAGTAGATGGAGATGGTGTTGAAGGAGATATTAAAATTCCTATTAATCCAGGAAGAATTATTCCAATTGCAGTCGTGTTTGACTCTGATGATACAGATTCTGGTAATGATCAAGATTCCAATGGAGACGATACATATCCTACTCCAAGATCAATTCAATCTGCTACGCCTCAGTCAACTAAGTATGATAATCCTGAGAGAGATGTTCCTGAAATAATCAAAAAGACAGAAATATACCTCGAGGAAGGTGCTGAAATCCAAGCTAATTTTGATGCTGATGAAGGCATTGGAGCTGCATTCGTCGTCTATAATTACGAATCAAGTAATTACACTGGAGAATGGATGACTGATGAGATGAAAATTGAAGGTGAAGAAGTTTGCGATGAAAATGGAGTTTGTTATGCATACTCCGGAGCTACTGGAACTTCATTGATTCCTTACTCTGGCGATAGTGAAATTTACTACCAAGTTATTTTCTCAGATGGAAATAAAACATCAAGTAGAACGGATGTACTAGTATTTGTTGGGGCTGACGGTGGTACTCCTCCTTCTGAAGGTGGAGAATTACCTATCATGATGATTGGAATTGGTGCTTTAGTTTTGGCTGCACTATCTGGATTTGTATACTGGGCCAGAAAACCGGCTTCTGGTTAAACGCAACTGTAAAATATGTCCCCTTTGATTTAGTATAAGGTGTGAATATGAACCTTAGACAAACTTTACTTTCCTTTTTAGTCTGCTTTTTATTTGTTATTTCATCAATTCCTGTATCAAGTGAAACTAGTAATCCTGAACCTGATGACTACCCCAATGGATGGACTCACAGGCCAATTATGGAGCAATTTACTAGCTTAGGATGCTCTCCTTGCATGGGCATAGATCCGGATGTAGCTAAACTTTGGAAAGAATTCAGAGAAGACCCCTCTGAACCTGTAACTTTCATTTCTTTTCACCAAACTAATGGAGGAAGTTCAGATGATGAATTCGTTAGCCAAGAATCAAAAGATAGATACAATCATTACTCCGTTCAAGGTACTCCTGATGCTCAATTCGATGGAGGGTATATCGAAGAATTAGGCGGAGGCGATGGAACTTACGATACATACAAAGACCATTACTTTGAGAGTGGTGAAAGAGACGTCAAGCCTACAGAACTAAGAGTCTGGCAAGAATTTAGAGAAGATCATTTCATTTTTACAGTTAATTTAACCTACCTTGGAGAGGGAGGATTTAATCTCCCAACAGATCCAGATGTACTAGATTCCAGTGTTTACCTATTCGTAGTGGAAGATGACATTATGGCATGGAGTTCTGTTGAAGGAAAAGAAGTTATGACACATAATGTTTTCCGAGAAACTGCATTACATAATCAACAAGTGGAATTACTACCTGGTGAAACTTGGACTTCTGAAATAGAATGGACTATTCCTGAAACTATAATGTATCCAAGCGGACATGAAGACCGTGATGGGAACCCGCAAGAGGGAGAACATCCAATACCTACTCCAATAAATCCTGCAAAAGTATCTGTAGTTGCGGTTGTCTATGATAATGATGATACTTCAAGAACAACTACTGCTGGAAAGACGGGAAACAGTGCTGATACTCCAAGAGCAGCTAATTCCGCAACTCCTGAATCTACAGCATATGATGAGCAGAACGAACCTCCTAAGGTTGTGACTTACGAAGAGAACCTAGTAGGCAACATGGCTGAAGTTAGTGCAATGCTAGAAGATGAAGATGGAATTGGGTCTGCTTACGTCATTTACAATTTCCATAATGGTTCATATGATGATGAAGCATGGGGAGTAATGCCTATGGTTGTAGATGAAAATAACAAGGCTACAGCTTCAATTCAATTTAGTAGTGGAGATCCTGTGTGGTATCGTATTTTACTAGTTGATGGAAAGAATGGATTTGCAGCCAGTGAGGCGAAGCAGTTTGAAGGCACGGGAAGAGGTAATGATAGTGAAGGAGCTCCAGGTTTCGGTATTTTTACTGTGACTGTAGCTTTATTAATTGGATTAAGTCGAAGAAAATACTAAGGTGAAATCGAGTGGCAACAGAGAAACAAGAAACAAATTGGGATGTTTTAGTAGATAAAACTAAAACTACAGTTTCTGAAAATAAAGTTTTATTTTCAATTGGAACTGTTAGTATTCTAATTTTAGCTGTTATTCTTTATGGCATGATTGGTGGCGATAATAATGCACCAGATTTTACTTTGAAAGATACTGATGGTACAACTTTCTCTCTCTCTGATTACGAAGGTGAACAGGTAGTTATTCTTGATTTTATGTTTTCCACTTGCGAACCTTGTGAAAAATTCGTTAAAGAAGCACTGGAACCTTATTCTGAAAAAATGGATAGTGATGATGTAGCTATACTTTCAGTAAGTGTATTTGGAAATGACGATGAAAACGAGCTTAGGAATTATGCACAGAGCTATGGGTGGAGACATGCACTTGGTGATAGTGAAGGAGATATTGAAATAGCATATGATGTTATTGGAACTCCAAAGATCTTTATAATCGATAAAAACGGTGAGATAACCTATTCCCACATTGGCCCAATTTCTGAAAGTGAATTAACTGCAGAAGTAGACAAAGCGCTAACTGGTCAAGGGGGTGTTGTAAATCTGAAACAATCCTCAATCTATCTGTTTGCTGTGGGTGCTGGTGTAATGGTCTTCTTTTCACCTTGTTCTTTTCCAATGTTGCCTGGATACATGTCTTTCTACTTGACAAACAAAAAACAACGTATTGGTAAATTTGATGAAACTGCCGCAAGAGAAACATTACCTGACGGTTTGGCTGCTGCAGCAGGCCTAACTGGAGTTTTACTCTTAATTGGTATTTTGTTAGTGCCTTTTGTAAGCATAATTGGAGGATATCTTGGATATCTAGAATTATTTGTTGGAATAATGGTTGCAGGACTAGGGTTTTCAATGTTAATGGAATATGACTTTGAGAAAATTGTTCGACCATTCCGCCAATTCTTAAATGATTATATTTTTCATACCAAATTTGCTGCTTCTGTTGCAGGTGCCATTGAAGGTGGGATTCAATCTGCCGGTAAAAAATTCAATAATCCAGCAATGGAAACCTTTAGTTTTGCAAGTGAAGAAGCTGGAACGAAAACTGGATTGTTTTGGTATGGTGTAGCTTATGGTTCAGCAGCTGCAGGATGTGTTGCGCCGGTTATAATTGGACTGCTGACTGC
>JAPOKN010000004.1 GCA_029977605.1 Methanobacteriota archaeon | reverse complement strand
TGGGTTGACACCAGTATGGTATCGGCAAGAGATGAACCTTACAGGATTTACTGTACTGAATACTGTGGAAATAGCCACTCTCAAATGTTAGCTGAAATATATGTAACTGAGGTAAACAATGCTTAGAAGTAAAGCAATAGGGCTAGGAATACTATTAAGCATCATTTTTGCTGTAACTGCAGTTCCAACTGGAGAAACAAATCCAGGAGGAATTGATCCAAGTATAAGCACATTAGTCGAAGCAAATGGCTGTAGCTGTCACAATATAGGCGACGGAAATATGAATAATCCAAATTCGGCTGTTATTCTAAATTTAACAATACCTTCTAATTTTACAGCAGGTGAAACTTACACATTAATTCTCAACATTTCCGGCGGACCAAATGATATTGCACCAATGGAAAATGGACCCAATATGGGAGGTTTTATGCTGAAAGTTTCCACTGGAACTTTAACTCCTATTGATGATAACGTATGGAAACCTGAAGATAGTAGTTACCTAACTCACACTGGGGGAGAAGAGGGGCAGAGTGGAGATGGAAATAACTTAAGAGAATGGAGTTTCAATTGGACAGCTCCAGATAGCGATTCTGTAGTTGCAGAATTCATGGTTTACGGAAATTCTGTTAACGGAAATGCTTACGAAGATAGTGGAGGTATGGGAAATAGTGGAGACTATTGGAATTCAGGAACCTTCCTTCTTGCTGGTAAAAATGCTCAAATTACAGATGGTGGAGCTCATGGCGAATTATCTGGACCTAAGAAAGTAGTATACGGATTTGGAATTGTTTTCATTACTTTAGCTGTTGTAGTAGTTGGATATAGAATGGTCGATCAAGACGAATCATTCGAAGAGGTAATGAAGAGCTACTGGAAATGGATTTATCCATGGCTCACGACTACTGATCACAAATATATTGGAACGCTTTACATTGTCACTGGATTTGCCTGGTTCTTCATTGGGGGAATTTTAGGTTTATTGATTAGATGGCAATTATATGAACCTCGAGTGGATGGTGATTTCTTAACATACCAAGAGTATAACTCTACCTTTACAATGCATGGAACAACCATGATTTTCATGGCTGCCATGCCTATCATTTTTGGCTTTGCAAATTACTTAATTCCTCTTCAAATTGGTGCAAGAGATTTAGCATTCCCAAGACTAAATTCATTTGGTTATTGGCTCCTTCCTACTGGCGGTATTGTATTGTACATGGGATATTTCACTGGAGGTGCTGGAGACGTTGGCTGGACTGGATATGCACCTTATTCTTCTGGCGCATCCGCTACAAGGCCTGGAACGGATTTCTGGGTTGCTGGGCAACTAATGTTGGGAGCTTCTTCAACACTTACAGCAGTTAATTTCCTAGTAACTATGCTGAGAATGCGTGCTCCAGGAGTTTCTCTAATGAAAATGCCCCTATTCGCTTGGTCTATCCTTGTAACTGTATTCTTACTTCTGCTATCTATTCCTGTATTCACTGTTGCTTTAATTTTACTGATGGCAGATCGTACTTTTGGAAGTTTATACTTTTCAGGTCCAGATTCTGACCCTATATTGTGGCAGCACTTATTCTGGTACTTTGGACATCCGGAAGTTTACATTGTTATTTTACCTGCCTTTGGCGTTTTATCTGAAATAATATCTACATTTTCAAGAAGACCAATTTTTGGATACACTTCTATGGTATATGCAATGGCTACAATAGGAATAATTTCGTTCGTAGTATACGGTCACCACATGTTTACTACAGGTGCTGATCCATTATTCCGTTTCATTGTAATGCTAACAACAATGTTAGTTGCAGTACCTACTGGAATTAAAATATTCAATTGGCTTGCTACTATGACTGGTGGATCTGTAGTTCTAAACACACCAATGATGTTTTCATTAGGTACTATTATTACTTTCACAATTGGAGGAATTACTGGCATTATTTTGGCTTCTATTCCATTAGATATTGCTTTCCACGACACTTATTTCGTTGTAGCACACTTCCATTATGTCTTGATTGGGGGAACTATGTTTTCTTTCATAGCTGGAGTTTACTATTGGTATCCTAAAATGACTGGAAAGATGATGGATGAAAGATTAGGAATTATACATTTTGCAACAACATTCATCACTTTTAACGCTGCATTTTATCCGATGCACAATGTAGGAATTTCTGGAATGCCAAGAAGATATGCTACCTATGACGCATCGTTAACAGAATTAAACCAATTCATTAGTATTTTCGCAATACTATTCGGCTTAGTACAACTAATTTTTGTTTATAACGTATTTTACTCTTACAGGAATGGTAAAGAAGCTGGAGACAATCCGTGGAATGGATGGTCATTAGAATGGGCTACATCATCTCCACCGCCAGAAAATAGTTTCATCGAAATTCCTACATTGCTAGATGCCGAAGAGGAGGCTAAAAAAAATGAGTGATGAACATGATGAGCATCATGCTCACATAGAAACTCCTGCGCCTTTCTTATTCTGTGTTGCAACTGCAATTATGTTTATTGGGTTAGTCATGGCCACTGCTGGCGGTGAAGATAAAACAGGAGATACGGGTTACTGGTTTGTATTCATCATAGGACTTATTGGAATTTTTACAGCATTCTTCATGTGGGTTCAAGATTATTGGGATCTAGAAGGTGAAGAAGATGAACACATAGAAACTTATCATAAATTCTGGGATACAATTTCAACTCGAAAATTTGGAATGTGGATTTTCCTATTAACTGAAGTCATGGTTTTCAGTACATTATTAAGTGCATATTTGAGATACAGAGCGTCAATGCCAGACTATTCTCCAGACATTGATTGTGGATTATACTTTGAAGATTGCTGGGTACCTGCTGCTGATGTTATCAGAAGTCACTTAATATTTGGAGTGATTAATACATTTGCACTTCTTTTAAGCAGTTTGACTGTTGTGTTAGCATTGTATGCTGCTAAGAACAATAACCCAAAAGCAGTTACTAGATATTTGGCTGTTACCTTTGTCCTAGGAGCTATGTTCTTAGCTCTAAAGTTGTGGGAATGGAATGAAATGAGACATTATAATTTCTGGGACGAATCTCATAACGGTTGTGACGTTTTAGCAGGACAAAGCATCGCAGACCATTGTATTGCTCCAAAATACGCAAATGGTTTTTGGCTTGATACTAGTATTGAAGGCAGTACTTTTTACATTACTACAGGCATGCATGGTGCTCACGTCTTCATTGGGCTAATTGCATTAGGATACTTGATTGCAAAATCAAACAAAGATGGATATAATGAAGAAAACCATGAAACTATTGAGCTATTTGGACTATACTGGCACTACGTTGATTTGGTTTGGGTATTTGTATTTCCATTTTTCTATTTATATTGAGGTAAAAAATGAGTGAAGAAACAAAAACTGAAAACAGCCACGATGAACACCATGACCATTCTTTCCCAGACTGGGTGACTTTTGGGCATACTGATGATCCTGTAGATGGATTCATCAAAATATTTGCGTGGCTAGTTTTTTGGACAATTCTAGAAGTATTGGCAATTGTTCAAGAATTTGATTCGTTTGCATTGAATATGCTAATTCTATTCGGTATAGCACTTATCAAATGCTGGTATATTTGCTCATTCTTTATGCACATGACATGGGATCCTCCATTAGTTTATCAGACTGCATCTGTACCTCTGTTTTTCTTAGCCGTATTATTCTTAGCTGTAGGGCTAACAACTCCTGGTGCTGTAGATGATTTGGCTACTATTTGTGGTTTCTAAAACTGAGTGTAGATAAATAGACCAAACATTGTTAAAATATAGTAAGGAACTAACACTGCTGCTCCTTCATAGTCTTTTGAGATTCTTTGACCTAACATTAGAATAGCTAAAGAACTTGCTGCTAAAATTAAACCCATTATTGCATAGGAATAATCATTGTAAAATAAGGCCATAAGCGACCCAAATAATGACAAAAGGCCTGATAATATTTCAAATATTGTAACTTGAATTAAACCAAATGTAGAAAAATTAGCTAGGGGAGTGTTAGCAAACTTACCTGTAATGAAATCTAATTCGCCTTCCCAATTAAATATCTTGTCAAAACCAGATTGTGTCATCACAATACCAAGAAAAACCGAAATACTCGCGCCGATTATACTAACATAACTAAATTCAAAGTCAAAAAATACTAAATTGTCGTCACCGAATCCTAATAGTGTCATAAAATATAATCTGAACAAGGGTATATGGGCTTAACTTGTATTACAACATAAGAAGTTGAATATCATGGTAAACTGAGGCATAAGTCCATTCTATTCCTCTCCAAACTACTCTAACATTTCCTTCCTTATCTATCAGATATAACTTATTAGAATGACTAACTCCATAATTAGCTACCTCTTCAACTACTTCATTTTCAAACTCATATCCTAGTAAATCTGAGATGATAGATATCATTTCTGTATCAGATATATGGTCTTGACTCCAGTGTCCAAAATAATCTATAATATCGACAAGTTGTTCAGAGACATTAATTGGAGATGAACGATTATCTATTCTATAAACTAAGTCATCGTATGATTCTCTGCCTACAAAAGTATCAACAACTTGTGGAATTCCCGATGACAAATTGCCTTCTAATAGTACCCAACTAGGATATCTACTTTCTAGTCCGAACTTAGTCATCATTGTACCCTCTTCATCAAGAACATAAGGCCAAGAAACATTGTGCTCAGATGCGAAGTCTTCAATGGTAGAAATATCATCTACATTGCCACCTAGTGAATATCCGCCAATTGATATTACGTCAACTTGATTCGAAAAATTTGCATGGAATTCTTTAAGTTCAGGAATTTGTGCATTACAAACTGAACAGTCTGTATGAAAAAACTCAATTAATGTTAGGTTGTTATTGTAATAATCTCTAGATTTGTATGTTGTATTATCTACGCCAGGCATTGTCCAACTTGAAGGGAAAGTTTGAGATACGTAAGCATCTATAGCTTGAAGCGCAAAATCTTCACTTATTATTCCTGCAGCTTCATTAAATTCTTCCAATGCTAAAATAATATCGTATTCTATACTTCCTTGCTCAAATGAGACATTTAGATTACTGTAATTAGGATCTTCAATACAAACGTCTTTACCGAAATATGTATCATTTGAATCTTGCATAAATCCTGGATTACAATGGCATCCATCGTATCCTTCCATGTAATGTCCATTGCCTGAGCAAGCTTCTTCATCAATGTCAACGTAAACTCTGTAATCTGCCCAAATAGAAACCATGTCTCCAAACGAGTCGTTAGAAACTGATGTTAAAAATCTCCAGTCTGCATTATTATTAGCTGCAAAAGAGGCTAATCTTTCAGGAGTGTCTCGTTCAGGGTCTACAGTTATTGTGATAAATTCTACAGATTCCCCATAATCGTCGCCCAATTCTTCCGATAATTTTCTTAGCTGATAAGTTAATGCTGGGCATATATCGGGACAGTAAGTGTAAACAAACGAAACTACCACTATTTTATCCTCGTATAATGTCAAATTAACTGTATCTCCGTTTTGATCAACTAATGAAAAATCTGGTGCTTCACCTGATGGACAAATTTCCTCAGAAACGTCTTCACAGTCCTCACCCCAAAATTTACCTGAATCTCCAGAATTAGTTAGTGCATCTAAACAGCCTGTTGATGCTAAGAACATAAAAACAATAAAAATTGTTGGAATACTTCGATTCATATTTTCACTCCAGATTAAAACTTATATAAAATTTTCACTCGAGGTGTTTTTCAATTTCTGCAGCCAATCGACTTTCTGATAATATGCCTGAGTGGCTGTAAACAATTTCTCCATTTTTGATAAAAGCTAAAGAAGGATAAGATGAAAAACCATAATCTCGCATCAAATCTCCAGAGGGGTCATATAAATGAGGAAATTGCATATTATACTCTATTTTGAAGTTTGCAATACTTGAAGCTGAATCTTGCCCACTCCCTAACTTGTAGCCACCTATTGCAAACATATCTACTTGTGAGGAATAATTTGCATGGACATCGTTCAAAATTGGCGCTTGAGTCTGGCAAGCTCCGCATTTAGTGTTAAAAAATTCAACAATTGTTAAGCGGTTATTGTAATAATCTTCTGATGCATAAACTTCGCCTGACTGAGGATCTTCAAGCTCCCATTCTTCTGCACGAGGGTCGCCCATCTCATAGAAAAAAGCAAAATATACTCCTAATCCTACCACTAAAATAACTGCTAAAGGAAGGCCGTAGGTCCATAATGCATCATTAGCTGAAGCTCTCCTAGCTTGCATTTTATCTTTAAAATCTTTAGATGATTTTTTTTCTAGTTTACGCTTCCTCTTCGATGCCATTTTTGTTAATTAACTCCTTTATTTCACTACCATATTCAGTTATGCAGAAAAAAGTTGCTGCGATTGTCAAAACAAAAGCGACTACGCAAAAAGGACACCATTCATGAATTATGAATGCCTCTGCATAAGTTAGATATGAACCGAAAATAACACCAATAACTCCAGTGATTGGTAAAAGAATTTTATTGTAGTAAGTACGTTCTAAGTCCATATTTAGATATCTATCTAAAGACAATCCAATTAGCATCAAAAATCCAACAACTCCCAACCAAGCGACTGGAATACCGAATAATTTTGCCTGATCGCTTGCCAGAACTACGCCACAATCTAAACCTGGAAGATTTTCTGTTGGACAGCCAGCCCCTTGGGAAATCAAATGATGTAAATAAGACAAATATATCGCATCGATTAGGCCAATGAAAGAAATGAACATTATAATTTTCAATGACCTGTCTTCCGATTCCATACTCATTAAGTAAACATTATCATTAACATATAAATAAGTAACATTAAACATCGCTAAATTCAACTAAAATAAACAAAGACATTTATTAGAGGCTTCATATGGGTATTAGTGATATATTATGCACGGACCATCTGAAGGAGTAAGTGAAGAAACAGATGAAGCGAATTCTGCCGTAAAAATAGTTGGTGGAAACGTTTTCGTAGAACTAGACCCTGACCATCCAGGATTCAAGGATGAAGGCTATAGATCAAGAAGAAATGAGATTGCTAAGATTGCACTTGAATGGAATGAAATGTCTATGGACGAAAGAAGAACAAAAAAGATTCCACATGCTCCGTACTCTGAAGATGAGGATGCGGTTTGGGCTGCGATTATGGAAAGAATTACTCCTGTTCATGAAAAATACGCATGTAAACAGTATCTTGAAAATGCAAAAAAATTAGGATTACCCAACGATAGAATACCACAATTACAAGAAGTCAGTGAGACATTAGAAGAAATGACTGGCTTCAGACAAGAACCTGTTGGGGGCTTAGTTCATCCTAAAACATTTCACACTGCTCTAGCAAACCGAGTTTTCCTTTCAACACAATATATTAGACATTCGTCAAGACCATTTTACACGCCTGAACCTGATGTTGTGCACGAACTTGTTGGACACACTGCAATGCTAGGTGTACCTGAATGGGCTGAGCTTAATGTTCTATTTGGAGAGGCTGATATGAGAACTGAAAGTGAAGCTGCAATCAATCGCCTTGGATCTGTTTATTGGTATGTTCTTGAATTTGGAACTTGTCGTGAAGAAGGAAACGTGAAATCAGTAGGGCCTGGATTATTATCTTCTTTTGGTGAAATGGAACATGCATGTGCATCTGGTGAGGTTGAATATAGAAAACCTAATTTTGAAGAAATGGAAACTCTTGCATATGATGTTACGAAATATCAACCAATACTGTATGTTTGGGATTCATTTGAAGAGTTATACGAAAAAACAAAAGAATTTGTAACGAACTGGGGAACTGATAACGACCCAAGAAAAGATTTACATCAATAGATTACACTTCTTTGTAAGCATATTCCTGTAACTTTTCTAAAGCTACCATCTCTAAAGCAGATTCGTGAGTAGCTTCGAGAACTACGTAAGGTGCCATTCCTGAATCATAAGCTTCTACCCACCTTGAAAGGCAAAGGCACCATCTGTCTCCTTCCTTTAATCCTGAAAATCCTGGTGCTGGAGAGCTGAGGTCATTTCCTGCTCCTTTAGAAAATGCCAAGAAAACATCGGTCATAACTGCACATACAACATGCCTACCATAATCTCGTTTATCTGTATTACAACAACCATCTCTAAACCAACCCGTCATAGGATCTGTTGAGCAAGACTCTAACTTACTTCCTAAGACATTTATTGATTCTTCCATTCTATTTATCTCTATTTTCTCTTAAATTATCAATTATTGTAAAGGCAAGTGCAGCCCTTTCATTTCTAGAAAAATCTGATTCTAAACTTTTAATCATTGATTTAATTTTAATTGATGACTCTGGATCTTCTTCAGCTAACTGCTTAGCTTGATTCATTTGTGCTTCATTGATACAATAAACAGAATCTCCGCCGAGTATTGATACTGGACTCAAAACCATTTTTAAACCGTAAAGCTTACATCAACATTAGGTGCGGGATCACCTGTACTAAAGCTGGAGCCACAACCGCAAGATCCTTTAGCATTGGAATTTGTAAGTCTGAAACCAGGCTCTATTAAATCATTTGAAAAATCAACAGTCAGTCCGTCTAGAAAAACTGAACTTACTTTATCAGAAACTATCCTAAGATTGCCATCTGAAAAATAAACTTCATCAACTTCGCTCATATTATCATCGAGTATTGCGTCGTAGGTATTTCCTGAGCAACCACCAGACTTTACTCCGATTCGTAGAAACGTTTCTTCTGATACGCCCATCTCGTAAAGTTTCGATTTAGCATTCTCTGTAACCTTAATGTCCATACAAATCTAGTTTTCAAGGAGATTTAATAGTTACTGTATACTAAACCGCTATAAACTAGCCAAAAATACGTATATTGTGAGAATTGCCGTCTTTCTTTTGATATTGATGCTTTTTATTCCAAATGGAAGCTCTGAGGCAAGCCCTATGGAACAATCTTACAAAGGAAATCCTGTAGTTGTTATTAATCTAACATATGATGCAGGAATTGGTGGTGGTAACGACATTCAGGGAGATATTGTAATCGAATTATTTCATAATTGGGCTCCCGTGACAGTTAACAATTTTGTTAGTTTAGTAAATCAATCATTCTATGATGGAATTTTCTTTCACCGTGTAATTGATGATTTTGTCATTCAAACAGGCGACCCAACTTGTACTGCAGTTGGGGCTTATCCTGCAAGCGACCCCTCATGCGGGAGTAATGGATCTGATGAGAATATTCCATTCGAAGCTAATGCAAATCTTACTCACATAAATGGAGCTGTGGGTATGGCTAGAAGTGTAGATCCTGACTCGGCCTCAAGTCAATTTTACATTTGTGACGGACCACAGCATGGATTAGACAATGGAAATCGTTCACAGGATGACGACCCCGGATATGCTGTATTTGGAGTTGTAAGAGAAGGCATGGAACTAGTGAAAGCCGTAGCCCAAGTTCCTACATCCAATGACCCTCTGAATAGACCTCTCTATGAAGTTCACGTGAAATCTATAACTTTACAAGGCTTTGTTAGTTCCCCTACAAATGAAAGAGAAAATGAAAAAACACCAAGTATTAGTTTTAGCCTTTCCATCTTATCAATAGGATTATTAACACTACTGCGTAGAAATTAATTATGGATTCAATAATATTTCAAGGAAATGTAATCGGAATGCTGGCATACATAGTACCTGCCATGCTTTTTTTTTCTTGGGTTATTAAGGAAGTTGAAGAAAATTTAGTAGAGAGAAAATTATACATTGCTTGTGGATTAGGTGTCGTTCTCGGCACAGGAGCTGACATTATCATGATTCTTGGAGGAATTAATACTTACAATGAAGACATTGGATATGCATCAAAAGTATTAGTATCTCCCATTATTATTCTAATTTTCCTATTTATCGGAGTTAATAGAAAAACTTTCAAAGATGAGAGAGGAGCTCCATACTATTCTGCAGGATTTGGACTTTTTTATGGAGGGGCTATTGAATTTTGGAAATTACTAGTAACTGAAGAAGTACATGATTTGTCTGTATTTGATTTCTTCATTCTTGCATCGTTTGGATTCTCAACTGTTCTATTTCTTGGAGGCGCTGCAATGTGGATTTCATACGGAATAAAGAAAAGACAAGGTGCTAGAATTGCAAGTAGATTCGCTATTCTATACCTGATTTTGTCCTTCTTAAATACTCTTGCCCTAGAAGAAATACATTATGATATATATGAAACAATAATTGTTCCACTCATTTCACTTTTGGGATTCTTAGTTGTTTCTTTTGCCGTTTTCCATCAAGCTAAATTGAGACTGCCTCCCATGGCTCAAACAAAAAAGAAATCGGTAAAAACCTAGGTTTATTTTGTGTAATCAATGGATGAACGAAGTTTTACAATAATTACTGTGGCAATTTTGATCATATCGCCAATTTTATTATACATGAACAGTAATGAAACCCTAGAACAAGATTCATCAATATATGATAATGGACTTGTTCCCGTTTGGGAAAGAGTAAATCAAAATTTCAATACAACTGGATCCTATAGCTACACATTAGAGTCTGGTCAATATAGTACATTAGGGCCTGAAAGTGTATTCATTGATGTTGATTTACCAAGTAGTGAATTAGGGTGTACAATAACTGATGACTGTCAAGTTCATCTTGGGCTTTGGCTACCAGAGGTCCCCAACGGAACTAAGATTCCTGTAATTGCTGACGTCGGTCCTTACTATGATGATGGAGATGTAGATGCGTTAACACCTGCAAACCGTCTTGGCAAATTTTTAATTGAAAATATGGTTCCTCATGGATATGCTGTTGCCCAAGTTTCAGTTTTTGGAACTGGAATGTCAAACCATTGTATGGACTTTATGGGGCTAAGCGAACAGATGGGGATTGATGCTGCCGTAACTTGGCTAGGGACACAAGAATGGAGCAATGGTAATGTAGGAATTGTTGGAAAATCATACGATGGAACAACGCCTTGGCAAGCTGCCATGTTTGGCAATCCGCATCTAAAAACTATAATCCCTATATCTGGATTAATTGGAGTTCACGATTTAATGTGGAGAAATGGATCCATGGAAGCCAGAGGTCTGGCCATGCACAATGGAGTGTATGGCTCATTTGGGTGGGATGGAGACAGTGAGGATTGGCAAACTGTATGCAGAGGATATGCAGAAGGCTACGCAAATGGTCCTGCTGCATACTTAGCTGGCGATGAGGTAAACTACGCAGGCAATACTTACTGGACAGATAGACACTTTCTAGAACGAACAATTCAAAATTACAACGGTTCAATTTATTTTATTCATGGAATGCAAGATTGGAATGTGGATCCACATATGGCATTCCCAGCCTATAAGCAATTACAACAAGCTGGGTTTGAAATTAAAGGGCTTTTTGGTCAATGGGGGCATCACTACCCCGATAGACCTGGAGATCATAATGGAATGTCAGCCGGCAGGGGAGCTGAAGCATATCCTATGTCTGTGAGATATGACTGGGCTCAAGACTTGTTAGAGTGGTTCAATTATTATTTGTATGAAGGCAGCATGAAACCTGCACTTCATGTAGAAATGCAAGATAACTTGGGCGGGTGGAGAGTTGAACAAACATGGCCAGCAAATGACAGAGAATTCCTACAATTACCTATAGGTGAAGGATTGAATGTAGTTTCGGGAAGCGGATTAGTTGGACCTACAAACACTTTAACACTTGAAACTGAAATTTTTGAAAATGAAACTCGGATTTCTGGAATGCCCACTTTCCATGTAGATGTAACAATACCTCCTGGACAAACTTCAGGACATTTATACATTGAATTAGCAATTGCCGGAGGAATCCATTTGGGACACGGAGTAATGGATCTAAGATATCATGAAGGTGGAAGAGAATGTGGACAGCCTTGTACGGTTACTGGAACTGTAAATGCTAAAATGCAAATGTTTGCATTAGATGTAGTAGTTCCTGCTGGAAACGCGCTAGAACTAGTCATTACACAAACAAATGATGACTACATTCCCTCGCCTGTAAGTAGTGGCTATGTTACTATAGGAACTAATCAAAATAGTGTTTTATCTTTACCTATAATTGATAGAGGGGCAGATGATTTGTTTACGCCTCCTATCTGGTATGAAAATAATGAATGAACTAATCTAATTTACGAGACTCAATTTCTTCAATTAATCTTTGTGCTTCAGCCAAGTCTTCTTCATCTTTTTTCGACTTAATATTTATGACCTTTTCATCTGGCTTGGTATCTTCACTATCCTTTAGGTCTGCTTTTAGGGTATTGATTTCATCCCTTAGTAAATTTATCTCCTCGTTATCACTATCTTTAAAATTCTTTTCCATTTGCGATAATTGACTTTTGAGAGACTTAATTTCTTCGTTCTCACTATCTTTAAAATTCTTTTCCATTAGCGATAATTGACTTTTAAGAGACTTAATTTCTTTATTCTCTGATTCCAGATTTTGATTATTTATTGTTTTCATTTCCTGTCTAAGAATATTAAGCTCGTCCATAAGTGCAATCATAGCCACATTTTCTTCATCCTTATCTGTATCTAGATCAACATTTTCATCTAAAATATCGGGTAAATCTTCAACTAATTCAGACACTTCATTAGGCTCATCTGGTGTTGAATCGTCAGCAATCACTTCCTGACGCTCTTCAATAGTTGTATTTATTTTTTTTTCTTGAGAATTAGACTGGGAATCTCCTTCATGAAATAAATGAACATCTCTCTGTGGGAAGGCAATTACTATATTTTTAGCCCTAAGCTTTGCGAATACTTGGTGATGGAGGTCCGAATTTATTTGCCTCATTTTAATAACATTTTTAATCCATGCGACTAATGCAAAGTTCAATGTTGAATCGCCAAAATTTTGGAACCTAACTAAAGGCTTTCTAGTAGGATCATCATGCTCAATGCTTGAATTTTCTTTAGCAACTTCTAACAATGCAGCTTCTACTTCATCTGGATTAGAATCATAAGAGACTCCAACTTCAATTCTCAGTCTGTAATATCTGTCTGGCTTTGTAAGATTTAATATGTTCTGATTTGCTAGAGCATTATTTGGAATTATAATTATTACGTGGTTTACAATGTCATAAATTTTTGTCGAACGAAGGCCTATTTCCCTAATTAGACAATAGGTATCATTGAAATAAATCATATCTCCTGTCTTGAAACCTTGATCAAGTAAAAGAAGAATTCCTGAGAAGAAATTACTAAGGGTATCTTGAGCAGCTAACGCAATAACTAAACCAACAACACCCACTCCTGCAACTAAAACTCCAAATTCAACATTGAATGTTGATAGGAAATTTGTAATGCCAAAAACTATTATCATAATTGAACCAAGAATATCTAACAATGGTCCGTATTGCGTATCTGATTTACCTACATTTATCCAATCTGAAATCAATGGAACTAGGTAATTGCTGTAAGCTCGTAAAACAAAGACAGTCATAAATACTACAAAAGAACCATCTGATATCTTTGTTAAAACTAAAAACAAAGGCTCAATCGTAGAGTTTGTTGCGGCTATTTCCGTGAAGAAAAATGATAAACTCCACGTAATTATTAACCAGAATACTACTGTTGTGGGATCCCATTCCCATTTACTTAAACCACGAAAATAAAGTACTATGGGAATAATGAATGTGAGTGTAAGAAAAATAACAAATGACATTAAAATTAACATCCAAATTGCATCATCTGTGAAGATGATATAGTCTTCTCCTGTATTTCTATTTGTTATAGAATAGTAAGGACTTGGAACTATTTTATCGATTGTAGTTCGCATTACTGTCATTGTAAATATCGACAAAAAGAATCCAAACATTCTAACAAATGGAAAGTCTTGACGAAGTCCAAATGCCTTTGGTGAAGTAGTACTCACAAATATACACTTAAAAATATGTTTATAAATCAATTAGGTGAAACCGTATATAGCATCGTATTATTAGATATTAAATGAGTGCAGTATTGAAAGACAATGATGTTGCTAGCGCCATAAAAGGTATGGATGGATGGGAATATGATGATGTCTACAGGTGCCTGCGCAAAGAATTTGCTTTCGATAGTTTTGAATCTGCCGCAACATTCGTTCAACATGTCGCTAAGTTAGCTAGCGAAGTTGGACATTATCCAGAAATTTTAATTTACAAAAAAGGTGCAGTCAGAATCACTGCAACTACTTCTGATGAAGGTGGAGTCACAGAAAACGATATAGGACTTATTGAAAGCGTAGAAATATTAGTTAGTTAGTGTTATTTCTTGTTAAAAAAATTAGGATATTGTTAATTCTTTTACAAGATACTCATCCGAATGTTTATCAATATATTCAATTAAATCTGAGACGTGTGGAGATTCTAGCAAAATTTCATTTGACTCATGGTCTATAATTCGAAATGGCATTCAATACACACTACACTAAATTATATATAATTTTCTAAAAGAAATAAGCCTTTATTGGGCCACTTTAATGGGATAATGTGAAACAATACCTTGACTTAGTTAACGAAGTCTTAAAACGTGGAACTAGAAAGGAAAATCGAACTGGTGTCGATACAATTTCAGCATTTAATATTAACTATTCAATCAACCTAAATGAAGGATTTCCATTGCTGACAACAAAAGAAATTTCCTGGAAAAATATTGTTATCGAAAATCTATGGTTTTTGTCCGGAGATTTGCATATTGGACTATTAAAAAAGCACGGTTGTAAGTTTTGGGATCACTGGGCAGATGAAGATGGGTTTGTGCCTAGCGCTTACGGTAATTTTTGGAGAAAATTTCCAGTTCACGGAAAAGATGAGTATAATGATCAAGTTAAGTATGTTTTAGAAACCTTAAAAAAAAATCCAAATAGCAGAAGAATGGTAATAACTGCTTGGGCTCCAGGAAATGCTCAAACTAGTGGTTTACCTCCATGTCATTTACTATTCATTTTTAATGTTCAGTATGATAAAAATGGAGAACCTAGATTATGCGTACACTTGACTCAAAGAAGTTGTGATGTCGCCCTAGGTGTTCCTTATAATATTGCAGGATATTCATTCTTATTACATCTTTTTGCCCATTTATCTGGCATGAAAGTTGGAACTTTTGGACATACTTTAGTTGATGCGCACATATACACAAAGAAGGCCGACGGAAGCATGGAAGAATACGACCACATACCTGGCTTGATGGAACAAACAAAGCGAAAGATTAAACCTTTACCTGAACTTAAAATTGATTCTAATATAAAAACATTAGATGATGTAATGGATTTGTTAGACAAAGACACTGAAACTATAATGTCAAAATTTGAATTGAAAAATTACAACCCTGAACCGTTTATACCTTTCAAAGTTGCCGTATGAGAGGAATACTAGTAGCAACGTCACCTGAGGGAGTTATTGGAAAAGATAATACAATTCCTTGGTATTATTCTGAAGATTTAAAGAGATTTAGGAGACTGACTATTGGAAAAACTGTTATTATGGGCAGAAATACTTGGGAATCTTTACCAATAAAACCCCTACCAGAAAGAAGAAATATTGTAATAACAAGAAGTTCACTTGATGAAGTAGAATGCTTCAGAAGTATAGATGAGGCTATAGATACTTGCGAAGGAGATATTTGGTTTATAGGAGGTGCTGGAATTTACAAAGAGGCTATGAATTTAGCTGATTGTATAGATATGACTCTTGTACCTGATAGCGTAACCGGAAAGAATTGTATTTACTTCCCAAAGATAGGAAATGAATGGAAAGGAAGCGAAAAAAAACCTCTAGAAAGTGGTTCTAAATTATTTCATCGAATTTACACCCGAAGGGTGTAACACACCTTTATATCTATAGGGCCTAGGCAACTACGGAGAAATATGTCTCGTAAAATAACTGCTTTCTTGCTAGCCATGCTGATGCTACCACTTTCAGCTATGAACACATTAGCTGATGAAAATGATCCTGACTTATCAATAAATGAGATAAGTTTTAGTGATGATTCACCTACAGGAGGTGATGAGATAACTATTACCGCAGAGGTCGCAAATGATGGGGGGACTAGTGGACTAATTACTGTAACTACAAATGTTAGCTTTTACTATGATGGAAACTTTATTGCTAAAGAAACAATAACT
This sequence comes from Methanobacteriota archaeon, assembly GCA_029977605.1. Classification (GTDB taxonomy): domain Archaea; phylum Thermoplasmatota; class Poseidoniia; order MGIII; family CG-Epi1; genus CG-Epi1. The sequence goes on along the minus strand of JAPOKN010000004.1, from coordinate 29,898 downwards.
ATTCCCGGTGGAAATACTGCAGACGCTGAAACTGAATGGACTGCAGTGGGAGGATCTCACAAAATTAAAGTAATTGTTGATGAAGAAGAACAAATTACTGAATCTGACGAGGATAATAATGAGGAAACCGAAGATATTGCCGTTTCATATCCGCCCATATTGCTTTTAGACGATGATAACAGCGGAAATAATGGTGGTTCGAGGACTGAAACTGACTCATACTATGCCAATGCCCTTGACAACCTTACTAATCCTATTGCATATGATATAGTAAGAGTCAATAGTAGTGCTGATGCTCCTGGAATAGATGTTTTATCAGAGTATCAAATGATTATTTGGGTATGTGGAACTGACTACCAAAGTGGAGACACTGATGTAACTTTTACTGATAATGACAAATCAAATGTCGCAGAATATCTAGAGGATGGAGGAGCTATGTGGGTTATAGGAATGGATATTTTGTATGATTTTGATACATCAGACGGTGATCGTAGCGCTGGTGACTTTGAACACGATTATCTTGGCGTTAGTTATGCCGATAATGACAGGGCAACACCTGCTGTAGTATATGGTGAAGACGATGATCCTATTTCTGATGGTATAGAATACGATGCTGATGCGATAAGCTCAGATTTTGCAGACGATATTAATCCTAGAAGCGGATTTGAAAAAGTCTTAAGTTCAAATGGAGACTATAATATTTCAACCATAAGAACTGAAGATGAATTCAAATTGGTATTCATGACTATTGATTTTAGTTCTATTACAAGTAGTGATGATAGGGACGAATTTATGGAAAACGTTGTTGAATACCTTGTTGAACAACTAGAAAATGATGTAAGTTTAAGCAGATTTAATACGCCTAAAGATGAAGAGACTGTTGAACCTAACGTTGAAAACATTGTAAATGTTACAGTAAGAAACAGAGGTACTGAAGACCAAGATAGTATTCAAGTTTCGTTAGAAATTACATGTTTGAATAGCTCGTACACGTTTACTGAATCTGAAACTATTTCACTAGATTCAGGCACTGGTGCTTTTGTTGAATTTGAATGGGATACTCCAGATGATGAAGACTATGTTTATCAGATAAAAAGTAAGGCCACAATTTCAAATGATGAAAAAGAGGAAAATAATGAAAAGATTATCAAAGTTAATACCTATGTTACGTATGATTTAGAAGTAAAAGATGCTCGTGTTACTCCAATGATCGCTGAGAAAGATGAAGAAAGAGAAATGAGTGTAATTGTTACAAATAGTGGAGATGTTACTATGAATTCTGAAATTAGTGGTAAAATCTATGATGGAGCAGGAAACGTTGTTGAAAATTTAGGAAATAAAGATGTTGAAGATTTAGCTCCAGGTGAAGATTTAACACTTACATGGGAATGGGAAACTGATGATTACGGAACTTTTTGGTTTGAAGCTAAAGTCATAGATGATGATGATGAAGTTCCAGAAAATGATATAATTGATTCAATGATGAGAAGTGTCGATGTTGAATTTAGTGATGACATGGAAAGCGGAGTTAATGGGTGGACTAATTACAAATCATTAAGCAATCCATGGCATTTAATCGATACTGACGAAGATAGTAACAGAGAAGCATCTAGTCCAACTCATGCGATGTGGGTTGGAGATGAATCTAAGGGAGATGGTGAATATGACAATAATTGGGATTTTTCTGTTTATACAAGTGAAGAGATTTCACTTGGTCAAACTAACCCACAGATGTCTGTTGATATTTGGTATAGTACTGAATTTAGTTGGGATGGAGGTAATGTTCAAATTACAACTGACGACGGAGAAACTTGGGAAGTCATCAATCCTGACGGCGGATACCCTGATGATGCCGTAGTTGGATTGGATAATGAACCAGGATACACTGGAACTTCTGGGGAAGGAGATACTGCTGATTGGGAAACTGCATCCTTTAGTCTTGCAAACTATACTAATCAAGATGTAAGATTCAAATTTAGGTTCGGAACAGATGCAAGTGTAGAAGCCTATGAAGGATGGTATATTGATAATATTGAAGTTAACAGTGGAACTGAAACTCATTTTGAAGATGATTTTGAAGATGGCGACGGAGATTGGATGGCCGACATTGTTGAAAGTGAGTGGAATTACTATAGCAACAAATCCTATTCTGGAGATTATTCATGGTATTTAGGAAATCCAAGTACTGAAACTTACAGTGCTTCACTAAATGATTCTTTAGAATCACCTACGTTTGACATAGGAGATGGTGCTGAAAAATATGTTTCTGCAATGGTATGGTTTGCAATTGACGGTCCAAATGATTTTGTCAACTTAGAAATAAATCAATCCGGCGAGTGGGAACTTTTAGAAACTTTACCCGGCGATGATGGAGATTACTCTAGCGAATACGATGGAGCTGACGAGAATGGGTGGCTCTATTTTGAAAGTGATGTAAGTGAGTATGAGGACGATGTTTCATTCAGACTTAGATTTGAATCTAATACCTTCACTCAACTTGAAGGATTGTATGTTGATAATTTTGCAGTTTATAGTCTTCCACCGATACCTAACGATGTTGGAACTAAAGAATTAGATTCGCCTAGCACAGCTAAACCAGGAAGAGCTGTAACTTTTACTTCTGAAATCTACAATTTTGGAACAAATGATCAAGATGATTTTGATATAAGAGGCACAGTAACGAGAGACGATGGTACTGAAGTTTACAACGAAACTCAAACTATTGATTCACTTGAATCAAAAGATAATTCTACATTAGAGTGGACCTGGGAAGGTGGACCTGAAGGTACCTACACAATAAGAGTCGAAACATTATTAACTGGAGATGAAAGAGCTGGTAATAATCCAAAAGAAGAAAATATAGATATAGCCGAAAGTGGCTATAATGTTGCTTTAGCGGTACAAGAACAAGCAAAAGATGTACTATCTGGTGAATCTGTAGCATTCAACTTTACTGCCACAAATACTGGAGAAAATAGTGGATATTACGACATAAGTTTAGATTCTGAACAAGAGGATGATTGGGAAATTATTTCTCATGTAAGCTCTATTTATCTAAGTTCAGGCTCAAGTCAAAACTTTACTGTAGTTGTAATTGCTCCTACATTGGAACCTACTGGAAATGAACATTCCTTTACAGTAACTGTAACAAGTAGAGATGATCCTGAAACTGAAGACAGTAGTGACATCTCCGCAACTCCATTCTATTATTCACAAGAAGGTGGAGATAAAGTTCTATTAGTTGATGCAAACTTCGGTAAAAATAATGGATATAACAACTACTACGATGTAGATAAGATAGATAATAGACTAAAGTTCGCTTTACAGGAATACTTTACTGATGGTGAAAGCAGAGGCTACGATGTTTACACCATGCCTTATGACAGTGAACTGGGATCATTCGGTGAATTAGGGCCATATCCTACTTTAGATTTGATGAGTAACTATGATGTTGTTATATGGACTCAAGGCGATCATAATCAAAGAAATACTACTAACTGGCAAGAATGTATTAGTGAATATTTGGATCAAGGCGGAAGCCTTTGGATTATGGGACAACAATTTTTAACTGCATTAAACGAAAGTGACGGGCCAAGAGAAGCCGGCGATTTTGAATATGATTATTTTAAAATTGATTACATTAGAAACAATGTTGGAACGCCCGATCCGCTAATTGGAGTAGACGGAGATGAGATATTTGGCGACGCTGAATATAATATGGGAGATACAAGCATATATTTCTCTGACTATGCTGATTGGATAAGGCCTAACGATGAAGCCATTGGTGCATTTTATACTGATAGAAGTAATTGGTGGCATATTGTAGATACTGTTAGCGATCCAAATCGAAAAGCAAATAGCCCTACTCATTCAATGTGGATAGGGGATGAATCTAAAGGCGATGGAGAGTATGGTAATGGATGGGATTACTCTGTTTATACTTCAGATGAATTCACACTTGGAAACAGCCCCCAGCTATCATTCCAACACTACTATGATACTGAGAGTGAAAGCTATGCTTATGATGGAGGAAACGTACAAATTACAACTGATGGAGGAGAAACGTGGGAAGTTATACAGCCTAATGGAGGATATCCTGCTCAGTCAGTTAGCGGTTTAGATGGAGAACCTGGTTACTACGGACAATCTGGAGGGTGGGTACAAGCTACATTTGATCTAACAAATTTCTCAGGCGAAGATGTAAAATTAAAATGGAGATTTGGAGCAGATGGGGTTATTGATGCCTATGAGGGTTGGTATTTTGATGATGTTGAATTAACTTCTAACGGAGGAACTACAAGTCATCTATCTGACGATATGGAAGATGGAATGGAAAACTGGGATGATGCTGCACAGGTTTTCAATATGTCTTTACATTATGATGGTGATTACAGATTAATTGTTTCTCCTTTTACATTTGGTAAGGTTAACACTTCAAACGATCGTGAGGACATGGTAGGAAGGGCTCTCGACTGGTTACGGGCCTCTGCAGCTGCAGATGATGTCGGAGTTAAAGTACTCAAATTGGAGAGCGACGCAAAAGAAAATTCAACTATTTCGTTTTCAAGTATAATAAAAAATTATGGATCTGATACTCAGGCCGCTATTGATGTTAAAGCAACTATTCTGGATTCTGAAGAGAACGAAGTCTGGACTAGCAATCAACAGATAACAGGACCATTAGAATCTGGTGAAGAAGAAACATTAGAATGGGAATGGGAAAGTAATAATCCCGGTGAATACATAATTATTGTAGAGACTACAAAAGAGGACGAGAATCATAGAAATGATGATAAAGAAATTGATTTAGATGTTGAAATGGTTCATCTACCTGAGATATCTACTTTTAATCAAGATAAAGAAGGTGAACCTGGTGCAAAATTAGAATTTAATATTGTTATCAAAAACGGAGCTTCTGGAACTGATACCTTCTATCTTGATATGGTTGGATCTGCTGAAGATTGGGGATCTATGACAAATCAAATGGAAATGAAAAGTAATGAAAGTAAAGATATAGAACTACAAATAACAATACCAGATGATGCTGAATATGACTTGTATGATCTAACTATTATTCTGACTGCCGGAGACGTTACTGAAACTTTAGATTTAACTATAGATGTGACAGATAATCCTACAAACTATGAAGTCGAAATAGCTGTAAGTCCAACAAACACTGAATCTGTAGCTGGACAGGATGTAGAATTTAGTGTAACAATATACAATAACGGAGATGAAACCGATACATTTGATCTTGAAGTTTTAGGTGATGAAAATGAATGGGTCCAATTTGAAGAAAACGGAATTACTATTGGAGCAGATGGTGAAGCTACTGTCAATGGAATAATTTCAATTCCTGATGACCAAGATGATGGAAATGTGTATATTGAAGTTGAAGCCACATCAAGAGGTGACGAAACTGCAAAAGATGATAAAACAATCAGAGTTTCAGTAGAAGAATTAGAAACCGGTGTAACTCTAAGAAGAGAAGGATCTGGCTTAAGAACAATCGCACCCGGTGAATCTGATACCATCGTATTCAATATTTTAAGTGACGGAAATGGAAAACAGGCCATAGAAGTAGTTGCTGAAAGTCAAGCTGGAAGTTGGGTTATGTTAGAACCTGCAACATTTGATTTAGATGTTGATGAAGCTAAAGTTGTAAGCGCAACCATTAATGTTCCATTAGGAACTTCTGATGCAACATATCGATTAGAAATATTAATTTTTGATGATAATGGTAATGAATTAGCAAAATCTATATCAAACATAGTCGTACAAACTCCGATTGAAGAAATTCAAGATGTTTCTCTTTGCTTCGCTGATTTGAGTAATCTATGTCTAGATTCAGCAAATTTTGAAATCACTATTGAAGCTTCTAAAATACAAACTGCATCTACTGGCTTCATTATTGATAATAAAGGAACTGTGGATGTAGATGTGGCGCTTGAATTGATTATGCCAGATGGAACTAAAGATACTGATCTCTATTTTGATGAAAATAGTAAAGAATGGAGATTAGCTATTTCTCCATCCGATACTAAATTATATCCATTAAAAGTTCAGGCCGGTGAAACGCTAGATTGGGGGGCTTTAGCAGTTATTGCAAGGGAAGTTTTGCCTGGAACTTATACATACACACTGAATATTTTATCTGCAAGTGAATCTTCAAGTGGAGGGTATGTCTTCGAGATATTAGATCAAGTTACTCTAACAGTTACAGTCGAAGGAGATATTATATCTGAAGAAACTGCATCTGAAGGCGAGGACTCTTTACTTCCTGGACCTTCATTCTTATCTGTTGTAGGGCTCCTAGCACTAATTGTTTACAGAAGAAAACACTAATCAAAATATCTGTTTAAAATTAGTAACGGCAAAAGCAAAAAATAGACTAAGTACAAAAGTAAGGCTAAAGGCCATATTGTGAGCCAAAACGCTTGTTCTAAATATCTAAGAACTATTGTTATTATCAGTACAATTAATCCAAAAAGTATAGGAAACTTAAATTGTTTTCTAGCTTTAGCATAGGGTATAGTTGATGCAGTTAGTAGTGAAACCAAACCAATTGATAAGGGAATTAGTATATTATTATAATCATTAATCTGTGAATACTTTATTGAAATTACAACTATAAACATAGTTAACCCAGGGGAAGGTAGACCTGAAAAATATTCGTTACTACCCTGATCACCTATAGTAAAATTAGCTAATCTGATTATACTTAAAATTGCGATTAATAAGGCTGAAGAAATTGCAATTATATTATCTATATTATACCTTAAGTTTACCTCAAAGTTATCATCAAAAATATCTATTGCTGGGCCTTTATCTAAATTATAATACAAGGAATAAACCAAAATGGACGGAGCGATTCCAAAACATATTGAATCTGAAATTGAATCAAGGTATTTTCCATAATGATGTTTAGTACCAAATTTTCTAGCCAATGCACCATCCATTCCGTCAATAATCGCACAAAATGGCAATATTAACATAGCTACAATGTAACTTTTCTCGTTGCCATCAATCATGTATGTTATTGCTAAAAAACCCAAAGTAGCACTTAGTAAAGTTGCCATATCTGCGTAAGAAATCAAAGTTAATGGCCTAAATACTTTTTTTAAATTAATCATAATTCACTCATCACTTTGGGAAGCCTGTAATTTTGACAGAATACGCTTAGGTGCCTCAAATAACTTTTCAGTAACTGATAATGAAGACATTGGTGTATATTCTGCTAATTGTTGTCCGGCCAATACTCTGTCTCCCTTTTTAACTAAAATATCTATTCCTGCAGATTCAAATGATAGATCAACTCTAGAACCGAAATGGATTAAGCCTATTCTTTCCCCCTTAGTAACTTCTGTATCTGGTTTAACGTAACTAACAATTCGTCTAACTAAAACTCCAGCTATCTGAATTACCTTCATTACACCAATTGAGGTTTCTATCTTAGTCATCAGACGTTCGTTCCTATCTGAATCCTTGTGAAAAGCTGGAAGGTAACCTCCAGATTTATGTTTAATAGACAAAATTTTCCCATCAAAAGGAGACCTGTTTACATGAACATTATGTACATTCATAAAGATAGATAGGCGGACCATTCCACTCTTTATTTCTGCTCTTTGTACAAGACCATCAGCAGGACTAACAATTCCAGCTTCAATTTTTCTTTCAGGGTCTCGGTAAAAATACAACAAAAAGAAAGAAACTAATAACAAGATTATTGATAAGGTATACATGCTTTCAAGAGGAAGATTTGAATCAAAACCTTGCTCTTCAACTGATTTTGAAAAGAAACCAAATGGAAATAATACTAGGCCAGTAACTAAGAGATATGCTACTTGGGAAGGCATACCTTTAGCAAAAGGAAGTCCTCGTAAGCCATCCGGAGCCTTTCTAAGAGGTAAATCAATTACACCTAATATGGAATCCTGCATTTCTGGCAAAAAGTGAAATACTGCTATTGCTAGAAATACCAGGGCAATTAAACTCCCAACTTTCCCTAAAACGCTGTGAGCATAGAAAAAAGTTTCATCCCCCCATATGTGCTCATATGTTAACCAAATAACAACTGCATTTCTTATTAAATTTAAAAGATAAATTGCAGGGACTGTAGCAAGAAATGCATAAAATCTTCTATCTGCAGGAGCCTTAGTACAAACAACTCCGCCCACAAATATTATCATACTTTGTAAAGCCGTACATGCTAATACAATAGTAAGTGATACTGAATCAGGATTACGCCATTCATCACCTTCAATGGCGATTTGAACTTCTTCATGATTGGAAGCTGGCCTGTAATATTTTGATCCATCACCGTAATCTAAATTACCTAAAGATGTTGGAATATCAAATGAATTTAATATCCATATTGATTGTTCAGCAACTATTTGAATTAACCAACCTGAGAGAATAGGGACTCGCTCAACGAAAAAATAAATTCCTCCAGCAACAACTGTCATCGCAGCTAGCCATCTGAGTGGTTCATAGTTAGCATTCCAACGTATACTTAGATATTCATGTATTGCCAGGTAACCGAAAAACGGCATCGCTAATGCACAGAAAAAACCATTTGCTGGATCATTTATTAAAATGTAATGCTCTACTTGTATCCACCAAAAAAAACCTAGAAGTAACCAACCTATAATATTCAGATTGTGACCTATTTTTACAGGAAACTTCTTACCAAAAATAATATGGTTCTTGCTTGAAAAAAAATATCCTAATGATAAAATAATTAAGGAACTGATGACAAGAACTTCTGCAAGTATAGATAAATCACTAGTCATCACTTAACACTAGAGCCGTTCTAAAAAAAACCTAAGGTCTTTTTTCTAACCAATTCTGCGCCTCTGAATAAGATTCTAAACCACCAATATCATACCAACTTCCCTTAAATGATACTGACAATACTGGATTGCGTTTAACGTTCCAAGTTAAAAAATTACCCATTGCATCTCTATCTCCTCCGCCTTCTATGTACGTAAAAAAATTATTTATCCCTGATTCTGAAAGTAGCCAATAAGCAGTTGCTGCCAACGTCGATGGAGGAGAGGAAGGTTTTTCAACAAAATCAATGATCCTGTTCCCCTCTAGGTTAGCTATACCATATAATTTTGCTAATTCTATATTTTCAACATCAAATAAACCAATAACATCCGAATTCGATTTTTCGTACAGGTCTATCATTTTTATTAAATCAAAATCTGACAAATTATCGCCTCCAGCTATGAAAACTGGACCTACCAATTTTTTCTTTTTGAATAAAAGATTTAAAGCGCCTAAAGCGCCTAATTTTTCGTTTTCATTAGTGCTTTCTTCAATAAATAATTCAATTTTCTTATCTTTAGAATTAGACAATAAATACTCTTGAAATTGAGGTGCAAAAAAACTATTTACTGAAACAATAATTCTTTCAAAATCAAGATTATCTAAAGAATCAAAAACATAATCAAGCATTGGTTTCCCCGCAAGATTAAGAAGTTGCTTAGGTTTATTCTTGGTTAATGGCCACATTCTCTTAGCAAAACCACCTGCGAGGATTATAGCGTCCATTAAAGGTTTATTTTACCGCCAGACATTAATTGCTGTAAGGCATCATCTGCTGCAGATTCTAATTTTTTAGGATTATACAACTCATCCTTTATGTTCTTTCTATGGTCTTTAACTACTTTCCATCTGGCTTGTCTTTCTTCATTAGCCGTTTTTCTGTGCAATTTTAATGCTTCTAGCATTTCCATAGCCTTAGAATGTTGGTTGTCAGCTTTCTTACGAACATTTACAAATTCTTTATGCTTTTTATCTGCTTCTGTAGATAAATGGGAAGCTTCTTTCATAAGGTTACTAACCTTTTTGTATATTTTTTTATTGAGCTTGGCCAGAACTATAACTTCACTATGCTCATCATTAGCCTTAGAAAATTCTGAATCTATTTCTGCATCTAATTCAGATACTTCTAAATTTAAATGCTCTTGAGTTGCAAGTTCGCTCTCTTGCTCTCCCAAACTTCTCCTCAATATTCCTAACTTTTCCATTACTTCTCTCTCTTTAGAAATTGGCATTTCCGTAGTTTCTCTTCTTCTTTCTAAATTAAGAATTTCTGAATGTAATGCCTGAACTGTATCGGTAAGAGACTTTCCACCTTTTTTGTTTCCTCGCTTCTGTTGCTTTATTGAAATTAGTTGTTTAGCTTTTTCCTGTGCAGTATTTCTTACCTTCTGATGTTTAGCTTTAGCGGAAGTATTTGATTTCATTTCTTCCCTATGCTTCATAATTTCTTCCATAATCTTTCCTCTTTGATCATGTAAAGCATTTCGCTCATCCCGGAGGGAGCGGGCTTCGTCATTGAAATTATTTCTTTTCACTACACAACTTTGAAAACGTTCTTCAGCCAATTTAATTTCTGATTTTGGCTTTTTTTGTTGTCTAGATTTCTTTTGACTCATAACTAAATACGCCTCTAGGAATTTGTAAACCTCGAGCATATGATATAAAGCTGACTATTCAGCTAATATGCAAATGGATTGAGTATCGAGTATATTGATTTATCTACAGGCCCTACATCCAATTGCATAGGTTCTCCCGTGAATTTTTCAACTACTTCCATATATCTTGCTGATGCTTCAACTCGAATTTCATCTGTAAGCTTAGGTGGCTTACCCTCTCCAGTGAAACCTTGCTCAGAAAGCCAGGTTCTGACGTATTCTTTGTCAAGCTTACGTGGTTCTTCACCTTTTTCAAATCTATCTTCATAATCATCTTTCATCCAATATCTACTTGAATCTGGAGTGTTGACTTCATCCATCAGCATTATTTTACCATTAGATATTCCGAACTCATATTTTGTATCAACAAATATCATTCCATGGTCAGCTGCTCTAGAAACTCCTCTTTCATATAATCTCATTGAAATACGTGCTAATTCCTTGTAAAGGCCAGGATCAACAGCACCTCTTTTGTACAATTCCGATGGGGCAACAGATTCATCATGTTCACCTTGTGCTGCCTTTGTTGACGGTGTGATTATAGGTTCTGGAAAGGCTTCATTCTTACGCATGCCATCTGGCAACTCATTTCCACAAAAATTTCTATCTCCTTTTTGGTAAGCCGTCCATGCTGATGTTGAGGTTACGCCAGTTAGATAGCCCCTAACTACCATCTCAACTTGAATTGGTTCACATTTTTTAACTTTCCAAACATTAGGATGTGGACGCTTAATTATGTGATTTGCTACAATGTCTGCAGTTTCACCAAACCACCAATCTGCTAATTCCGTTAGAGCTTGACCTTTGAATGGTACAGTACCTAGAACTCTGTCAAATGCAGAAATTCGATCAGTGGTAACCATAGTTATCGTCTCTTCGTTAATGTAATTATCTCGAACTTTACCTTTGTATAATTCCCCTTGGTCATCAAAGTTTGTTCCTTCTAGCGCATATTCTAATTGTTGTTTTATCAGGTCTCGGTCCATAAGCTATTTGCTCATTGGACAAGGGACTAAAAGAGCCTCTCCCATGTCATTTTACTTCCATGCTTAGTAAAACTCTGAAAACTGCTGCTGGAAAGCTGTTTGATCCGCTGGCCAAAGGACTTGGTAAATTCGGCATCAAACCGAATCATATTACAATTTCTGGAGTTGCTTTGACTATGTATGCTGCATTGCTATTATACGATCAAAATATTTATTACGCTTTTTTGGTAGGGATGATTGCATCTCTTTTCGACGGTGCAGATGGATTAGTTGCAAGAGCGACAAAAACCAGTTCTGTAAGAGGCGGATACTTAGATGCGACTTTAGATAGATATGCTGATTGTATCGCTTTTAGTGCCCTAATTCTTTGCGATTGGGTAAATCCTTTGCCTATTGAAAGCCTTGAGTTTATTTCTGGACAAATGTGGGCAATGGCTGCAATGATTGGAGCATTTCAAACATCATACTGTCGCGCAGCTGCCGAAAGACTAGGTGTTTCACAAGAAGGTATTGGATTAATTGAAAGGCCCGAAAGGTGGTTTATTTTAGGAATGGGATTGTTGATTGGTGAATTAATGGGAGATGTCGAGACTATCGTTACCATCGTAGTTGCCGTGCTGGCAATATTAGGAAATCTAACTGCCATACAAAGAATGAACCATTTTTGGGTTGAGGCTAAAAATGAATAAAGAGTTATTCAAAGAAATTTATCTGTCTTTCTTCTTTTTAGGAAGGGCTCCTATTGCTCCTGGGACATTTGGAACTTTAGGCGGTGTTGTACTAGGATTCTTACTAACTAATTATCTTGAAAGCAATGCAGGATATGCTTTACTAACATTAATTCCTATAATGTACTACTTTGGCTTAATATTAGCACCTTGGGCTGAAAAAAAGTATGGAGGCGATCCTGGAATATATGTCCTAGATGAAGTTATTGGATATCTTATTATAATTGCTTCATTGAGTCTTATTCAATTTTCAATGGAAAATCATATTTGGTTTTTATCATTTATCTTATTCCGTATTTTTGATGTAGCAAAATTATGGCCTGCAAGAAATTTAGAAAAACTCCATGGAGGCCATGGAATTTTATTGGATGACATTGCTGCAGGGTTTCAAACCTTGCTTGCCATACTTCTTTTCGACTATTTTAATCTTATCTGATTCCTATATTAACTCTAAAATTATGCCGATTAATTTTTATTCTGGCCTTAATCTGTAACATTAGACTTTTATGACTACTGAAATCGAAATACAGGTTGGACTAAAATCAGGAATGGCTGATCCAGAAGGCGTTAATGTGAAAAAAGCCCTAGATTTATTAGGCTTTGATAGCGTTAAAAAAGTGGACTCTGTTAAATGCTACAGAATTACTATTGATAAGAACGAAACTGAAGCAATTAAGGAATCTGAGGAAATTTGCAAAAAATTATTAGCAAATCCAGTAGTTCATGAATATTCTATTTCGGTGGCAAAATAAATGCTTGAACCGGTTAAAAATTTGGAAAATGTTTTTTACGTTGATTTAGAGAATTCTGATTTGGATGAAGTTGTAAAATCTTTAGGGCTTGGTTTACTAAGTGATGAAATGGAAAATGTAAAAAAATACTTTTCTAAAGAAGGAAGAAAACCCACTGATGTTGAACTACAGGCTATAGATCAAGCATGGTCTGAACATTGTTGCTATAAATCATCAAAACCTGTTTTAGAAGAAACTGTTTTTGGGTTGAAATCATCAAAAAAAGTTGTCGCACGGGAAGATGCAGGCATTATGGAATTTGATGATGAGCATTATTATGCTGTCGGATTAGAATCCCATAATCATCCTTCTGCATTGGATCCTTACGGAGGGTCTGCAACCGGAATTGGAGGAATACTAAGGGATGTCGTGTGCATGGGCGCACAACCTATTGCGCTTGTAGATCCTATCTTTTTTGGAAATTTAGACTTGCCTCGCGATGAGCTTCCTGATGGGATTAAACATCCACAATACCTAATGGGTGGCGTCGTAGCCGGAATTCGAGACTACGGAAACAGAGTAGGAATTCCAACTGTTGCTGGACAAGTTGCTTTCCATCCAAGATACACTGGAAATCCTTTAGTAAATGTAGGGTGCATTGGTATAGTAAAAAAAGATTTGATGATTCATAGTCATGCTGGAGATATAGGTGATATTTACATATTAGCCGGTGGAAAAACAGGAAGAGACGGAATACATGGCGTTACTTTTGCTTCTAGAGATTTAGATGCCGGATCTGAAGATGATATTGGAGCAGTTCAATTAGGCGATCCCATTACAAAAGAACCTTTGATGCATTTATGCTTAGAATTGAATGAATTAGGATTATTAACTGGAATGAAAGATTTAGGAGGTGGCGGACTCTCCTGTGTTGTAGGTGAACTTGCCTTAGATGCTGGTTTTGGTGCAAAAGTTGACTTAGAAAAAGTTCATTTAAAATTAAAAAATATGGCACCCTGGGAAATTTGGGTTTCTGAATCTCAAGAAAGAATGATGTTTACTGTTAAGCCTAATGATGTACAAACCGTTCTAGATCGGTGTAATGCATGGGACGTCGAAGCTGTTGCAATTGGAGAAGTAATCAAAGAAAAACGAAATATTGTAAGATTTCACAATACTGAAATTTTGAATTTGGACTTAGAGTTTACAACCGGAGGGCCAGTATACAATCGGCCATATACTTTACCTGAAGTTAACAATTTAGAAGCGGTAGAATTACCTGAACTTCCTTTGAATTTATCTAAAACAATAGAGGAAATTATCAGTAATCCTGAGGTTGCTTCGAAAGACTGGGTAATTAGGCAATATGATCATGAGGTCAGGGGCGCTACAGCAATTAAACCAATTCAGGGTAAAATCGGTAAAGAAGTTCATGGAGATTCATCGGTATTAAAGCCTGTAGAGGATTCTTGGAAAGGGCTTGCTTTGACTACAGACATCAATCCTCACTTGATGGAAGCCAATCCATACCATGGCACAATGAGCGCTGTCGAGGAGATTTGTCGTAATTTGGCTTCTGTAGGTGCTAGGATTGATTCATTAGCTGATTGTTTATGTTTTGGAAATCCTCAAAGGCCTGAGATTATGGGACAATTTAAGTCAAGTTGTGATGCACTCAGAGATGCCGCAACTTCTGTTGACGTCCCTTATGTTTCAGGTAATGTTAGCTTATACAACGAGACTGCTGAAGGTGCAATACCTCCTACACCTGTTCTAATGGGAATCGGACTTGTTGATGATATCAGAAAATGTGTTACTAGTGATTTGAAGAATGAAGGTGATATATGGCTAGTAGGAGACAATAAACAACAGCTGGGCGCTAGTTTGTATTATAGAACCTTAGGCATTAATTGCCCTAATGTACCTACCACTGACTTTGATTCATTTATTCCTAGAATGGAACAACTAATTGATGCTATCGAATGCGGAGAAGTTGTCGCATGCCATGACATTTCTACAGGAGGTATGGCACTTGCAATAATTGAAATGTGCATGAGTGGAGTTGGAGCTGAAATAAATTTATCTGGAGACATGAGGGCTGATTTAGAATTATTTAATGAATCAAATGGAAGATGGATCGTTCAAGTTAAACCTGGCCTCGAAGGAGAATTTTCTAAAAGATTTGATTTTGCTAAAAAAATTGGAACTGTAAATAAGAACGTGAACTTTGTATTAAATGAAAAAGAAAGTATCATGTTTTCAATTGAAGAATTGAGAAAAAAATGGACCGAACCTCTATGGAATAGGATGGCTTAAGCTTTTAATCCTACCTTTGAATATTTAACTTATGTCGACAGATGCAACTAGTAGTTATGTAGCTGATACTGGGTCTATTGAGGCCATTTTAATTTTGCTGGTATTTTTGATTGCTTTCGCTTTAATTTTAGGGGAAATTGTAGATCGTGTTTTAGCAGCTTGGGGAGGTGCCGTTGGAATGCTCCTGGTTGGAACTTACTACAATTCTCTAACTTGGTGTACAGGAGGTGGTCACGGTGAAGCCGGTGCTGTATGTGAAAATAATCTGTTTGAGGCTATAGATTTCAACGTCATAGGATTACTATTGGGAATGATGATCTTTGCTGGAATGCTAGAAATAAGTGGTTTCTTTGAATTTGTGGCAATAAAAGCTACAAAATTATCAGGCGGAGATCCTTGGAAATTGGTATTCTATCTAGGAACTTTCACCACTGTAATCTCCGTCTTTATTGATAATGTTACAGCTTTGATTCTAATTGCACCTGTAACCCTAAAAATTTGCTCTAAGATTGAAATTAATCCTATCCCACCACTAATTGCCCTAGCAATCTTTTCAAACACAGGAGGTGTTGCAACATTAGTAGGAGATCCTCCTAACGTTTTAATCGCGTCATATGCAAGCGCTCGAGGCTTAGGATTCGGTTTTATGAGTTTTATCTACCACTTAACTCCTTTGGCCATAATTGCTTGGGGTGCTACTCTCTGGTTTATGCATCGCCACTTCAAAAACTGGAGAGAAGTTAAACCTCAGAATGTGGAAGAAGTAACTAGTGAAGATGAATGGGAAGCTGTAAAAAATGATACTTTGATGTACAGAACTTTAGGAGCTTTGGCAGTAACTGTTGTAATGTTTGCTGCTGTGGAACTTTTGCATTTAGATTTAGAAATTTCCGCAGTATCTCTCGGTGGTGCAGGTATTGCTATGTCAATTAGTATGCTAGGCGTTCCCGAGGAAAAACGTATGGATATCCATGAAGTTGTGCATAAAGTCGAATGGGGTGCACTTTTATTCTTCGCAGGGTTATTTGTTATGGTTGGAGGGCTGGAAGCTATGGGATATCTAGAGGCTATAGCTAATATGATATTTGATAATTTTGGACCTGATGGATCAATACATAACAGTCCCGTGGTATTGGTTATTGTTCTCATTTGGGTTTCCGCTATTGCATCTGCCATAGTTGATAACATTCCTTTTTGTGCAGCTATGCTACCTGTAATACTAGAAATAGGAGAATTAAGTAAAGATCCAATTACTGGTGTAGCTGAAGTAGATATTATCCCTCTGTATTGGGCTTTAGCTATTGGCTGTGGATTTGGAGGAAATGCTACCCCTATTGGTTCTAGTGCAAACGTTATGACCATTGCAATTAGCGAAAGAGGCGGGCACAAAATTTCAACCAAAGAATGGCTTGGTGTAGGAGTTCCTGTTATGATTATAACTTGTACTATAGGCTCAATAGTTGTTGCCCTATTCTACGACCATTTCCTGACTGCTTAGCTAACTAGTATCGCAATCTGAACAAACGCCCTTTGAATCTAGCTTGCCAGTGCATTCTAAGCATGTTTGTTTCTCTAAGAATGTTTCTAACCAGGCTGATTGTAACTCTGGTTCATCTGCCTGTTTCAACATTGATAACTCGTATTCACCTTTACTACTTTTATCATATAATTTAGTAAGATAATTTATATCAAAACTAATTGATTGTTTTTCAACAATTCCCCTCTTAGGAAACAATGGTGAAAGAAAAACCCCTGCTATAAATGAAGCCATGTGTGTTCCATGGCCAATACCGTCTTGTGTATTCATTCCAACATATAGTGTTTCCATCGCCACAAAGACTATTGTTGCAAGAATCACAGGGACTCTTTGGAGAAAAATTGGACCTAGTAACATTGGTATCTCATCTCGAGGATACAATAAGGCAAAACCACCCATTATTCCAAAAACGGCGCCCGAGGCTCCTATATTCAATGTGTTAAGGCCTTCTGCATTGAAAACTGATACTGACCCTGTGATCAAAGAACCTAAAATTCCTGAAATAAAGTAAATCAGAAAAAAGGACCTAGAACCTATTCTCTCTTCAAATGGAACTCCTAACAAAATTAGAACTAGCATATTCATCAGAATATGCATCGAACCACCGTGCATGAACATAGCTGTTATGATCGAAACTAATCTAAATTGTGGCTCGGCAATGTATTGCGATTTGAAACCTAGATCAATTAGAGCTTCAATTCCTAATTTTGGAGATAGTAGATAAATCATCCACCAACTTGCGAATATTGAAAAATTTATGAAAACCAATGACTGGGAAACCATGAACTGGTTTCGTAAACAATAGTATGAAACTAATAATCCTATTGTAATCAGAATCAATGTTCCCATTGATGATATTGGCTCCGCCATATTCCCGATTTAAAACTAGGCCTCATTAAAGCTGACGCTAATATTTAAAGCGGAAAATAGGGGGAAGTAAAACTTCCCCTTTTCCTCATTGACTTACTTATTCTTCTTCTCTTCTTAGAGAAGCACCAGCTGCTGCAATTAATGCTGCTACTGACATACCTACTATTCCAAGTGCGAAAGATGGAGTAGATGATTTGTCTTTAACAACTGCAATCTGTCCGAACGCATCATTGTCGTCTTTTTGGTTCAAGTATTCGTCTTGTTTCTTGTAACCATTGTCAACGTCTTGTTGCTCTGGATCTGGATTAATCATTGCGTATAACTCAACATTTGTGAAATCCTGAGTTGTTTCACCTGGTATGAATGCTTCTTCCCAAACTGCTGTTATTGGGTACCATGTCTGATAGATTCCTTGTGACTCAAGAACTGGTTTTGGTGCCATTACTGGTTCTGTAGTTGAAGCTACTCTAGTCATACGTTTTACACCGTCTGGTGTGTTGTATGCATCTCCAGTTGAATCAATTACATAGACCACCATTAAGACATCTGAAGCGTAGTTTCCTTCGTTCCATGCTTTTACAGTGATTGCTAATGAATCGCCTTCAAGAACTCCTGCTCTGTCGTATGACATATCGCCTAGAACAAATTGTGATGGCTTAATGAACAAGGTTGCCGAAGTTGGCTCTCTCATTTCTTCATCACTACCTGTGTCAGTAGGATCCATTTTCACATCGAATTTGCGGTTTCCTGCAGGTTCACCTTTCTCAGAGTCAAAGTCTGGAGCTAAGAATCTTACAGTAATTAATGCTTCATCATCTGGAGCCATTTCTACTCCATATGTGTAAGTTCCATTACCGTCTGATGTTGAAGATACATCATTATCTTCTACTCCATTAACTAACACTTGTACTGTTATTGTGAATGCAGCTCCCATGTAATCCTTACCTTGTGCAACCAAGTGAGGAGTGAATTGGAACTCATTGTCTTCTGTACCTATGTTCTTAGCGAAATAATCCATTTCTACAGCTAAACTTGGGAATATTTCATAAGTTAGCTTATTTGGATTATCTTTAGCGAAGAAGAAACCTGTATCTTGTGTTCTCACAACTTGTACGTTTCCAATCTCAGCTGTACCTTCTACACCACGTGCTCTGAAGACAAATGCATAGGAATTATCTTCTTCTGGATCATATGCTAAACTGTTGTAACCCAATTTATTAGAATCTAAATAGATATAATATGGGTTCCAGCCGCTATCTCCAGTTAAAGAATCTCCGACTTCTGAATGATCTGAACCATCCATTATCTTGAATCCATTAGCTCCCCAAAGAGCTAGTGTTCCTGCATCATCTATGTCTGAGCCTTTCTTTTGTGCATATACAGATATTGCACTATCATCAGAAAGGTCATACTTAGCCCAGAAGAACAAGTATGATTCTGCAGACCAGACATTGATGTAGTTTGTTCTTGCTTGCTCATCTGCACTATTGTCAGATGTTACTGTAATTGTACCTTCCATCATTGGATGGTATTTACAGTAGTAAGTGAACACTCCTATTTCATTGAACGTTAATTCAAAGGAACTACCTGGTGCGATATCGAATGAATCAAACTCTGATGCTTTATCAGTTACAGTATGAGTCATGGTATCTGAATTAGTCCATTTCACAGTTGTTCCAATTTGAACTGTAGGTGATTCAGGGACAAATCCTGTTCCTTGACTTGCAATATCTATGTCTAATGTTCCTGTTGCAACGCCTGTTTCATCCCAAGCGACTCCAAGAGCACCTGCACCAACATCTGATGGAACATCTGAAGCTGCGCCCCAGTTAGATCCGCCTGCTAGCATTGGTGAACCCATGTCAGCTCCAAGACCTACTAACAACATATGATTTGCATCATTGTTTGCTGAGAATAAATCTGACAACATGTCTCCATTAGAGTCTGCAACCATTACACCTGCTGTGTACATACCTGCATTGGACATACCTGGGAAATCGAAACTAATTGTTGGAGTAGATTCTCCAGCAAATGTGTTTCCGTTTTCATCATAATATGCCATGTCTAAGTTACCCAATGAGCTGGATGAAGACCATAGCTCGTTACCGCTCATGTCGTTAACATATGCGTATGCATAAGCTTCAGACATTGCGCCACCGGCACCTAGGTCTCCTTTACCTTGGTTAATAAACGAGGTAGTTATTGTACTGGATTCACCGACTTCTAATGTGTAAGGTACAGATGAACTAGTTTGTTTCAAATCGAAACCAAGTCCGTAGATACCAACATTGTCAATGCTCCAAGTACTTCCCCAGTTAGGGAAAGCTCCACCGTATCTGAATCTGAGTCTTACATTGTCGAAACCTTCGCCAGTGTAATCATTCAAACTACATTGTGTCTCTACCATGCTATTACCTGCTGAAGAAGATGCAACGAAAGCTTGCTGACCTCTTAGAGGGTTACCGTAGTATGCGTAGTTGTAAACAGATCCACCATATCCTTGACCTGATGTGACAGGTAAGGCTGACCAAGTGCTTCCACCATTAGTACTAATTTCTACTCTACCACCATCATAATAATAGTTGTAGTTTCCAATACTTGCGTAGAATGAGAAAACGTGATCAAACACTAATTTTGCTGAGGTAGCTTGTGAAAGATCAATTACTGGTGACATTAGACTTACATCATCTCCATTGTATGAAGAACCATATGCATCAGGTCCGACCCACCATACTGGTGAATCAGGTGAACTTGATGTTGAATCTGTTCTCCATTGATGTCCGTCCTGAGGACCTCCATCCTTGGCTGATGTCCAATCGTCTTCGTAATACATTCTATTCAATTCATCATTCTTGTTAGAGGTTGCATCTGCATCTGCTGTTGTTCCAGCTATGGTAAACATAGTCTCACGTGTTGCAGCTGCAGTATTATCTCCTGTAAAATCATCTCCTGCTGAAGGATCTGATCCAATCCAAGTAGTGAACTCGATTTTGTATTCACCTGGAACTTGGAAGTGGTAATCTTTTGAATATTCGAATTTTTCACCGCTAACAAATGGTCCTGCAGCTCCGGAAATTGCTACAATTTCTTCAAAGGCTACAGACTCCATACCAGTTCCAGTAAATGCTAATGAATCAATGTACCAGTGTTCTCCATCACCTGGATACTGATATCGATACATTCCTACTTGGAACTTAAGTTTGACTTCTGTTTCACCAACGTAGTCTGCCATGTCGAATACTGTTTCAATGTACTTGTCTTCATTATCTGAAGCAGTTCCACTTACTCCTGAACAGTCACCACAGTGAACGAATCCAGCTTGGTTGTACAATGGATTTGCATAATATGCATAATTGTACATTGTTCCTGGATATCCGCCTTCAGGTGTGAATAATTCCCAATTGTCTCCATCATCTGTAGAAATCAAGACTTGTCCACCATTGTATGCAGTACTCATGCCAGAATAATAATCGAAATTATATCTGTGTTTCAAGGTTAATTTCAGATCACTTTCAGCATCTGCGAAGTTCAAGGTAGGTGTAGTAGTTTCTGTACTTCCACCGCTGTAGTACATCTCGAATTCTCCATCCTCTGGACCTAATGCGGTTGTATCATCATCAGCGACAATTGTGAAACCTGCTGGACTTCCCCATGAAGTACATGTTCCGTATGTAGTATTACATACTTTATCTGTCATACTCCAACCGGCTGCTGCAGCTTCTGAAACAGAGGTATACTCTATGTCATCACTAGTATCGTAAGTTGCAAGACCCATAGGTCCTAATTGCAATCTTACTTTAGCTGCTCCAGCTGTTTGGTTATTGATTCCTGCATTAATGACTGTAGTAGATAATGCAATAGTCTCATCAATTCCAATTGGATCTGGAAGCTCTAAAGCACTTACTCCTACGTTATCGTTGTACACAAGACCAGTTACTGCAAAGTCATCAAATCTCAAGAATGAATTATAGAATCCATATCCTGTTGGTATAGATGACCATCCTGCAACCCATCTAAACATAATGTCATCTTGACCGGTGTATGCATCAAGGTTGAATTTTACATCAATATACTTATTTGAATCTGGTGAACTGGTGAAACCTGTACTAGATCCATAGTATGTGTATGCTGGTTGACCGCGCAATGGGTTTCCGTAGTATGCGTAATTGTAGATATTATTTGGATAACCGCCGATAGGTGTTATCATAGACCAAGTACTTCCACCATCATCTGATATTTGTGCTTGGTATCCATCATATGTATAATATCCATAATATGCTATTTTCATTTGAAGTTCAGCTTCAACAGGTAAACCTAGATCTAATGCTGGTGTGGAAACATAAGTATCAGAAGGAACTGGATTACTGTTTCTGTAACCACTGTCCATCGAATTTGCACCACTTGATGCGGAAATTGAGCGGACTGCCCAATCACTAGTTCCGTATTGAACTTTTCCATCAGTCCAACCTTTATCTCCACCTTCGAAGTCATCTGAAAATATAACATATTTTACTTCTCTAAAGACAACTACACGTTGATTTGTTTTGTCTTCATCATTAGCGTTTCCTGGAACATTAATAGATATTCCTACTGTATCGCCAACCTGCAATCCTTCTGCGCTAGGCTTGAATTTATTTGTTGCAAAGAAACTTACTGATTCTGATGCTTTGAAATCAAGAGAATCTATAGTTTGGGTTTCTGTTGCAAAAGTTTCATCTGCTTCTAGTGCTGTAAAAGACACATCATCTACTCTGAAGAATGCATTATAGTATGACATTGAATATGTATTATATCCGACAACGAAACGAAGACGTACGTCATCATATCCTGTGTATTCATCCAATGTTGCAGTAGTCTCTTTCCAATTTTCTGTGTTAGAATAAGAGGAATATCGACCATCTGTATCATAGTAAGTCCATGCATCTCTTGAAGTTACCAATGGGTTACCCCATGTTGTGTAGGTAGTTCCATAATATTTCTTACCTGATAATTTATCATTACTGATGTATTCCCAGTTATTTCCACCATCTGTTGAAACTTCTAAGTAAGCTCCTTCGTATCTGAAGTAGAAATTATACGAGATTTTGAAAGACATCTCTAATCCTACTGCGTCACTAAGATCCATTGCTGGAGAGCTCAATGCTGCAAGATATGTTGGTGCTGGACCAATTGTAGTAGTAGCTGTACCTGAAGTACTTCCAGATTCAAAGTAATATACTGCATCTTGATAATTCAAGAAATTATAGTAACTGTATGCATAATTACTAGACACGTAGATATCTTCCGAATCAGTTATTGCAAGAGAACCTTTGTAAGTTCCTTGTGTGAACGAAGAAATAACTGTTGTTATACTACTCAAAGAGTTGGTAGGCATTTTCTTGATACCTCCATACCATGATGAGTAATAGTATCCCATTATGTATGCGTAGTTATCATGAACTTCCATACTGATTGGATACCTGGCTCCAGTGTAAACTTGAGTGTAACAAGAGGTACTTGCACAGTAACTACCGTCTGTAGCTCTTTCGTAAGCTCTCATTCGGCCATTATATTCTCTGTATGAAATGTAAACATCTCCTGTATTTTCATCTGCATCAATATCTTGTGAATAGTAGTATGATGATACTCCACTACCATAACTAATTGATTTTCCGTTAGTTGCTAAGTTAGATGTAGAGAAACCTACAATCTTACGGTATGTACTACTTGATGATGTTTGAAGAAGGAATAATTCGTCTGCATCTTCATAGATAGTTAATGCTGTACCATATTTTCCTGCAGTTGAACAAGAACCTACCATTGCACCATCATCTCTATCCCATTTACATATGCGTGTTGTTGAGGAATAAGTACTGGATGCTCTTGCCAATGTATAATAATAATCTTCATCAGAAGTTACATCAAGAACATTTCGTAAATTTGTTAGGTCAGGTCCGAGTATAGTTGTTACAGAATTATCTGTAGTATCAATTTTCTTAACTGAGTTAGATCCATCATCTGCTACGAGTATATCTGTTCCATCGTAGTGAATTCTTTGATTATCGCTGAACAATCCACTGAAAGTTGTTGATTTACGTCCTGAAGACCATGAACCATCGTCAGTTCCTTCTTCACCGTAGTTGTAATTTCCAACACCATCATTCAGTGCTTGAGTCCACTTACTTGAAGCTCCGCCTATACCGGAATGAGTCCATCCTTCAGCATTTGATCTATCATCAAAGTCAAACTCTGTGACTGTTTCTTTAACTGAAAATATACTAGCTGTAACATCAACGTCAGTTTCTGGTACTGGAGTACAATCTCCTGCAGTATCACAGTTAACTCCGTTGTTGGTTACAGTTGCACCTAGAATGTTATCTTCTGCCAATGAAATTGGCTGTGGGATAGTAGTTGCTGACAATTTCAAGTCATTTCTCTTTGGAGGTGGTGCTACAAACTTGACTGCAGTTTCATCTGCTATAGTCGAAGATGGTGTAGACCTGTATTTGTATTGTAGACCATATTGAGTACCATCTACAACACCTTGAATACCTGATGTCAGATATTCGTTATCGTAAAATGAACCGCCGGTTGCATCTTTATATTGTAATACAATACTGTTGGAACCTTCGTTCAAAAGAATTTGCCAAGTAATTGTGTTAGTTGCCCAGGCACTTCCACTGTTACAATATGAACTGCCATCTCTAGCACTCCAGTATACTTGGTCTTGCATTTGTATAATTAATTGTCTAGATCCTTCGTCTCCTACGGTTTCATAATAAACTCCAGAGTTAGGATTTCTAGATGTACAGAAACCACCGTCAAACCATCCTGCAACTATTGCATTTTGGCCAAGTTGAGTTGCTGGAAGTGCATAAGGCGTCCAAGCATTCGAAACTGCTCCGCCGAATGTAATGTAACCGTTGTCTCCTCCATTGTAAAACTTGTCGTACGAGGTTTCATAAAATTCAAAATCGAATCCGATGTTAAATGGACCTTGCGCTCCATCAGTTGTACTGCCAAGTAATTTTGTTCCACTACTTACAATATCTGTCCAATCATAAGTTGGACCATCAGTTTCTGCTGAATCTTTAAAACTATAACCGTAGCTATCGCTACCGGTTCTTGCCGATGCCTCTGGTGCAAACAGTACGAATGTACTGGTGACCATAGTCACGACGACTACAACAGCCATTAGGGTTGCAGCCCAATCTCTCTTTTCTATTTTATAGGTTTCTTGCATATGTACACACCTTGGTTGAGTCCTTAAATCAACAGGTTTTAGCCCGTTGAAGGATTACATACATGACGCCAATATATTATAAAGGTTGGCATTTATTTTTTTGAAAGAAAAAATGAGAAGCTATTTTAAGGGTAAAATTCTATTCAATTTATGCTTATCGGTGTATTAGCTCTTCAGGGTGCAGTTTCGGAGCATTGTGCAGCTTTGGATTCGCTAAATATCAGTAACAAGGAAATAAGAAATACAGAAGACATAAGAGACATTGATGGCTTGATTATGCCTGGCGGCGAATCTACTACACTGCGTAAGTTACTTGTTAATGCTAATCTTTGGGATTTCATAATGAAAAGTGATATGCCAATTATGGGAACTTGTGCTGGAGCCATACTATTAGGTAAAAGCGATGATATTACATTTGAAAAAATGGATTATGTTATTGATCGAAATTTTTACGGAAGACAGATAGATTCATTTGAGGAAAAATTGGAAATTGAAGATTATCCAAATTTTAGAGGCGTTTTCATTAGAGCTCCAGCAATAACGAAAGTAGGAAATTCGAAACCAATTGCATTTTGCAAAGGTGAGATAGTAGCATGTACTGATAGAAAAAATATGGCATTAACATTTCATCCTGAACTAACTAATGACACCTATTTTCACGAAATGTGGTTAAGAGGATTGCAATGAAGGATCCAAAAGGTAGAAAAGTTGTTGGATTTGATAGACACGTGTTTGTTTGTGAAAATAAAAGAGAAAATGGACATCCAAGAGAATGCTGTTCCAAAAAAAGTAAAGGTGACATAAAAGCATTATTCAAAAAGGAATTAGATAATTATGCAAAAAAGAACATTAGAATCAATTCTGCTGGATGTTTAGATTTTTGTGAACAAGGGCCAACTATCGTAATTTATCCTGAAGGTGTGTGGTATTCTGTTGTGAATCCGGAGAAAGACATCCCTGAAATAGTAAAAGAACATTTAATCGATGGAAATGTTGTTAAAAGATGTTTAATTGAACTGTAATGGTGCGGGGGGAGGGATTCGAACCCACGTACCACTAAGGATCGGATTTTGAGCCCGACGCAATTGGCCAGACTATGCGACCCCCGCACATATTTTCCACCAACGTAGCTCTATTTTAGGTACGCGGTATTCAAACTAAATGAATATGCTTGCTGAGTGGGATAAAGCAGTGACAGATTTAAGTAAAAATGATAACGTTATTGCAAAAATTATAGCCAATTATCCCAAAGAAAGAATGGAAATGAAAAATGACACCTTGCACACGCTAGTAAGATCTGTAGTAGGCCAACAAATTTCAGTAAGAGCTGCAGATGCAATTTGGAACAGGCTAGATGATGCGTGTGACAATTCAATAACTGAGAAAAATCTACTGCGGTTAAGTATTGAGGATATGCGAAAAACCGGGCTTTCCAACACTAAATCGAATTATATAATGAATATTGTAAATGCTAACCTATCTGAATTAGATTGGGAAGATATGAACGATGAGGAAGTAAGTAATGAATTGTGTAAAATTAAAGGGATTGGCCCTTGGACTGCAGATATGTTTCTCATTTTTAGATTGGGTAGAACTAATATTTTACCACTCGGAGACATTGGATTAGTTAATGCAATTAACCTACATTATAATAACAAGGAAAAACTTAGCAAAGAAAAATTAATGAAATTTAAGGAAAAGTGGAGCCCATGGTGCTCTATAGCGACTTGGTATATGTGGAGAAGTTTAGATCCTGTACCCGTTGAATACTGAATTTATTTGAATCTTTGCTGAGATTGCCATACGGCACCTACTAAATGACGAATTAACCTTGCAGCAAGCGCAGAAGTATTGCCGTTGTCATGAGGTGGACAAACTTCAACACAGTCAAAACCTACTATTCTATCTGCAAAGAAGTTGACTGTCTGTATTACTTCATAAGGTGTCATACCCAAAGGTTCAGGAGTTCCTACTCCCGGTGCAAATGCTGGATCTACGGCATCCATATCTAAACTCAAATAAATCGGCCCTTCTAAATCTTCAATAACGTCTGATAAATATTCTCTAAGCTCAGTCCAACCAGATTCCAAAAAGTTCAATCCAACTGACCTAGCCTCTGAAATTTCAGATTGAGACACCGAGCGAATACCCACTGGACGTACTTTTTCTATACCAACTATTTCGCTAACTCTCCTAGTTACGGTGGCATGAGAGAGAGGATTGCCCTCGTATTCTTTTCTAAAGTCTAAATGAGCATCTAAAATTACAACAGATAAAGTAGGATATTTTGAATGTAAAGCTTTGACTGCAGGAGGAGTCAACGAATGCTCGCCCCCTAAACCTATGGGGAATTTATTTGCGTTAACAATTTTAGAGACTAACTCTTCAACTGCAGTTTCATTTTTTTCTTGATCTGAGGAAACATCAATATTTCCCCAATCATTCATAGAAACATCTGTAATATCTACTCCTAACTCTAGTAAGTAAGTTTCAAAATTATAGCTGTGTTTACGTATCTCATCTGGAGCTAAAGAAGCTCCCTTTCTGAAACAAGCCGTTCCATCATAAGGATATCCATAATATACAAATTTAGAATTGTCAAATGATGACTCTGCGTCTGCGAAGAATTCTGTCACTTTAGTCTGTTACCAGGACTCTACCCATAGCAGATAGATATACTATTTCATTTCCAGGTTCCATATTTCCATGAAATTTTTCTGGAATGACGGATAAAGGCACATTGAATGTATTGTAATCTTCTAAATCCATCATCTGAATTTCAGATCCTAAATTGGCTAAAACTTGAGCTTTACGGCGATCTACTTGAGGTACGTGAACCTTATGTTTTACAGGGTGTACCAAAGACCTTTTCTGACCATCGAAAAGACCAATAGCGACCATACGGGCTTTTGCTTCACCGTGTTTTCCTGGTTTAGATGTAACGTATTCAACTAATTTACATGGTTCATCGTCTATGACAATGTATCTGCCTACTTTCAAAGTCCTAATTTCTTGAATTGATGTTTGACTCATTTATTCACCACTCTAAATCGCGCCACATGTCATCTGAGAGATACCCATAAAGAGTATTGCGTCCAGAAATATTGCGCCTTAAACGATTGAAGATATCTATTGATACTTCTAATGCTTGATCATTATTCTCTTCGTGTAAAGCCTCTAATCGTTGAATCAATTGCTCTATACTAATCATGGACTTATGTCCTCATTAAACCTGCTGTTGATAACTCTTCTTTGATGTTTCGAACAGCGTCTTTGATGTTATTAACTTCTCTAGCTCCAACGCACACCATTTTACCGCTACCGAACAATAAAAGAACAACTTTTGGATCGTCCATACGGTAAACTAGACCAGGAAATGCTTCAGGCTCGTATTCTACATTCTCAAAACCTAATGACATTGCAATCTGAATCAAATTAAGTGTAGATTCCAAATTAGTTGTTGCTACAATATTTTGAATAACAATATCTGGTTCATCTTTAACAGGCATATCTAAGACTCTTAATTCATCAACAACCTTGTTTATTGCAACATGAACATCTGGAATTGATCTTGCACCTGTACAGACAACTTTACCGCTTCTGAATATCAATACTGCAGTTTTAGGTTCAGCTAGTTTGTAAATCAAACCTGGGAATCTATCCTGATCATACTCTGCTCCTTCTAACTGAAAAGCAATATCTTGAAGCATCAATTCTTTACCAATTGATGCACTGGCTACCACGTTTACTACTATAATTTCTGCCATAGTTCCTCCTCGGAGAACTGTGTATATAAAGGGCCTATTTAAAGGTTTAAATACCCTTTTTAAAAGAAAGAAATACAAATATTAAACTTAAATACGACGAAAAATATGCGTATCAACCTTTTTTACAAGCCATCTAATGTAAATAACACAATGGCAAAATATGCGGCATCAATGGAAGATGTAATTGCTGCATCAAAAATAATTGAAGGGCACGGTCATCGAACCCCTATCTTTACCAATAAAACAATAGATCATTTAACTGGTAAAAAAGTATTCTTTAAGTGCGAAAATTTCCAGAAGATAGGCGCATTCAAATTTCGAGGAGGGTGGAATGCTATATCATCTTTATCTGAGGAAGAAGCCAAAAAGGGAGTTTGCACGCACAGTAGTGGAAACCATGCACAAGCTGTAGCATATGCTGCAATGAAACGGAATATTCCGGCATACATAGTTATGCCTAAAAATGCTCCAAAAGTTAAAATTCAAGCCGTAGAAGGATACAATGCTAAGATTACTTTGTGTGAACCTACTCTGAAAGCAAGAAGAGAAACATTAGAAAAAATTGCTGAAAAAACTGGCGCATATGTCGTTCATCCATTTAATGAGCCGAAGGTAATCGCAGGACAAGGTACTGCTGCATTAGAATTGATAGAAGATATTGAAGAATTAGATGCCATTTGTGCTCCAATTGGAGGTGGTGGACTAATGTCTGGAACATGTATTACTGCTAAACATATGCTACCTAATGTTAGGTTATTTGGAGCTGAACCAAAAGGGGCTGATGACGCATATAGATCTTTAAAACAAGGAAAACTTTTGCCTCAAGAGAATCCTGATACTATTTGTGACGGACTTCTAACCAGCATGGGGGAAAATACTTGGAAAATTTTGAAAGATCACTTAGAAGCCATAATCACTGTAGATGATGATGAAGTAATTACTGCAATGAAATTAATATGGGAAAGAATGAAAATTATAATTGAGCCGAGCTGTGCAACACCTCTTGCAGCAATTTTAACTCCCGAATTTAGAAAACTAGATAACATTGAAACTGTTGGAATTATATTGACTGGTGGAAACGTAGATTTGACAAAATTACCTTTCTAAAATAAGTGGCGGGCCTGCAGGGATTCGAACCCTGGATCTTCTGGTTAGAAGCCAGACGCCCTTCCAGGCTAGGCTACAGGCCCTAATTACGTTTGAGAAGAGGTTGCATTTATTGTTTTGTCAGGAATTGGGATATTTAGATGATCA
>JAPOKN010000019.1 GCA_029977605.1 Methanobacteriota archaeon | reverse complement strand
GAAGGAGAAAAAGTATTAGAAATTGGACCTGGAAGAGGAGCACTTACAGAATTACTATCTTCAAAAGGAAATTTGATTGCCATTGAGAAAGATAAATGGCTAGCTGTTGTACTAAAACAAAAATTTAAGGAAAATGTAGAGATTATTGAAGGCGACATTCTAAAATGGGAGGTGCCTCCAATAGACGTTATAGTTGCTAACTTACCTTACTCAATTTCCTCACCAATTTTGTTTAGATTATTTAATTATGAGTGGACTCGCGCAGTTTTGATGTTTCAGGAAGAGTTTGCAAATCGTTTGGTTGCAAAACCAGGCTCTAAGATTTACGGACGTTTGTCTGTTATGGCGAATCACTTTGTATCCACAAAGAAACTATTTAAGGTTTCTAAAACAGCATTTCAGCCTCAACCTAAGATTCATTCTCAAGTAGTGAAATTAATTCGCAGAGAGCCAGATTATATCTTAGATGATTTTGTTACTTTTGAGAAGGTAGTGAGATCAATATTCACACATCGAAGAAAAAAGATACGTAATTGTATAAAGATAACATTTCCTGAGATAGATGTTGAAAAATTAAAATTTATGGATTTAAGGGCTGAGATTCTCACGCCTTCAGAAATAGCAGAGCTTTCTAATTCTATATTTGCTATTAAATCAGAATAATTTTTTTAGCAATAGCATGTCCGTTAAGCTGGCTTTAACCTTTAATTCTCCAGTCATGTATGCTTTTATTGGGGACATTTCTTTGTTAATCAATGCAATAAGAACTTCAGAGGTTGCAGTTACTACAAGATCTTTACTCGTATCCTCTGATTCCTTAAAATCTTCAAGCTGCATATCCTTTAGGTTTGAAATGTAATTGTTACCATTTGAGACTGAAATACAGATACTTCTTTCTTTACCTTCCATTACGCCAGAATATTTAGGTTCGTCTTTAATTCGACTATTAAATTCAGATACTTTCTCTTCCAATATTTGTTTGATATTATTCATTTAGTCACCGAAATCACTAAGCTTTTTTACAGGTCTAATTCTTTCAATTGTTTTCCAACTTTTTCTAGTACCTGAAGGCCACTTAGAGTTATCATGAAAGTAGCTCTTCAAAAACTTAATTGTTCTTTCATCAGAAGGATATCCACTTCCGAAATCTCCTATTTGATGCTTTAATTTCTCGATCTCAAGTTCCCGCGTTTGTTTAGCAATTATGGATGCCGCAGCTACAACTGGAATTTTTGAATCTGCTTTATGCATAGATATTACATCCGTATCATTTTCATTAGTTAAATTAGCCTTTATTTCCATACCAAACCGGTCTTCATTTACGTCGGCTGCATCTACATAAGCAACATTTGGGTTTAGCTTTATGATTACTTTTTCAAAAGCTTTCCTATTCAATAGGTTTAGCTGATTTTTTCTTCTATATTTGTCTATTTCTTCAGGCTTAATTATTTCTACTTCATATCGATAATTTTGCTTTATTAAATCAAATAATTCTCTTCTTTTCTGTATGGTTAGTAATTTTGAATCCTTGAAGCCTGCATCTTCAATCTGCTTGGCATTATCTACCAAAACCGCGGCAACAACCATAGGTCCAATTACTGGCCCTTTACCAGCCTCATCAACTCCACAAATCATGTTTCAAGTACCAAATTCGCCCATTTTCGGGCCATAAAATATATGGCTGCCTTCTCAGGAACTTCAACAACTGTTTCTGGCATTAATTTTGCAACATCACCCATAGAAACAGGATGCTTTACAATTGATCTAATTTTAACGAGTTCATCTCCAAATGCTACGGCTTTTGTCATGGGATCGAAATCTTCTAATTCTTTAGATGTCATGGTAGTAACTCTCAGTCCTGAACCTCCATGAAGTGAACCAGGCAAGCGTATTAGTCTGTGTACGTCTCCAGTAACCGGTTCGTCGGGAAATATAGCTGCTTCTTTAACTGCAATTCGAACCAAATTCTTCTGATGTTTTCTTGCTAAATTATTAAAAATATCTTCGTTACCATCTTTGTAATTAATATTAATTTTTTCCAGTCTTAATTCTTTAAGCTTGTTGATTAAATCTTCACCTTTTTGCAACCTAAGATAATCAAATATTGAGCTTATTTTTCTTGACACTATCCCGCTCCAACCCTTGGAATCTGTAGGTGGCAATTTTTTTACATCAAGATGCTTTCTTTCAATACCTTTCCCTCTAATTGCAAATTCTTTGGTGTATCCTGCATCAATTAATATATTGTCCAAATTTAATCCTTTGCCGGTCATGTAATCTGATAATTCTCTTCTAGCTCCAGAAGGTAAAGAGAGAACGGATGGAGTTCTAACGTGAACATGATATCCTCTTCCTCCGCTAAAAGTAATGAGCATATCTTTTTCATTCAAACCAAAGTCTCCCAGTAAAACATCGTGTACAAGTCTATATGTTTGCTCGCGAATGTAATCCATTAATTTTGAAAATGTAATCTTTCCCTTTTTAACATCTTCCATCTCGGGAAGATGATCTGCGTCTAAATCAAATATTAAATCTGCACCTTGCCATTTTTTTTCTACCATTAACTTGCTTCCGGGTTCTTCGTAATACGCGACAGAATGGTACGAATGTGCAGGAGCAGTTTTTTTCAAATAATTCTTAATTTCATTCGTTGTACTAAATTTTACATGCCTGTTCATGATTCCTCCTCCCCAGTTTAAAAATCCCCATTCTCTAGCAGTAAACCTTGGAGGTAGAGTAATTTTTGCAGAGCTATAATAATTTCTAAATTTTTCCTGCAAGAAATCTCTAGTTTTGATTGGTTCTATCTCTTGAAGCAAACTCATCTAACATAGTTCTCCCATTTTGATTTAGCACGAAATATTCCTTGACTAAACCATCCATTTCTTAGTTTTTGAAACACAGTGTATTCCCATGGTTTTCTAGGTAATGTTAGTGCGAACTCTTTCAAGAGATCATTTATTTTTTTTTCATCCTCCCCCTCTATTTCAATATATGTTACATTACCTGAACTAGGATTTTCTTCCCAAATATCTGCCTTTATTTTTGATTCTTCTAGGATATATCTGTATACCATTGCAGTTTTTTCATGTGCAATCACAAAAGAAACTTTAGTATAAGTTCGACTGTCAGTCAGCCTCTGATATTCATATTTATTTTTATCTAAAAGTTTTCTGAAAGAAGCAGCAGTGGTTCTTGATTCAAAACATACAGGCAATCTTACCAATGAATTTCTCCACCAATAACTGGGTATCCTAATTCAAATTTTTCAAGTGTAAATGGATGAATCTCTCCATATTTCAGTAAAATACTTCCACTTCTTATCTCAATGCACCTTCCTGGAATGAATAAGGGGTCTTCACACTCTTTTGTTTCACCTGAAATTCTTAGTCTTAAAGCAATACTATCTGATATAGTTCTTGCTTGAGAAAAAGTATTCTTACTTGCTATTTGTATCCAAGCAAGAGACTGTACGTTAGTATGCATTTTTACAATTTGACCGATTTCAAAAACCTGCTGTGGTAATTCACGATGTTTATTATTTTTTAATAATTCAAGTAAATTAGGAAGAATACTTGATCGGAGTAAATGATAATCCTCAGTAACTGGATTTGCCACTTCAGTCTCATTATCGTTTTCTCTTTGTGTATATTCGTGGAGCATTTTTTTTGATGTTAGTGTGAGTGTAACAACTTCTTGAAACCCTAAACCTAGCATAATCTCTCTGCAATTACTTTCTCGTTTTCTAGATTTAAGAGACTTACCAAACAGAGTTTCAGTTGGTAATGATTCAGGAAATTCATCATAACCTATTCCTATTGAAACCTCTTCAAGTAGGTCTATTGGATGTAAAATATCGGCTCTGTACGCAGGTACTTTTACAGACCATTTATTGCCTTTTAGCTCAGGTTCCATACCACATTTTCTGAATGCTTTAAAAATAACGAACTGTCCAGGGTCAAATCCTAATAATTTGATTAGATAATCATTTTCAATTTCATGCACTTTAGGTTCCATTGATGGGACAATTTTATTCTCGGAAGGGAATTTTATTTCAAGTTGTTCGATTTCTCCTCCTCTCTCTACTAGGGCAGCAGCTACTATGTTTACACAAGATTCTACAGCATTATCATCAAGCCCTGTAACATCAATTAATACATCAGTTGTATCTTCTGTAATTGTAGTCAAAGCTCCGTTAATTATAGGAGGCATAGATGCAACTTCATCATTTGAATCTTTGATTATAGGGTATCTGTTAAATTCAGACAGAAGATGAGCATATTCAATACCTTTTGGATGCTCTTCTAGTATTTCTTGAGGAGTCATTTCATAATCTTTTTGCAAAGGAACGAATGCAGGCTCATGTGGCGAACAAGTATCATAATTAAATGGCCCTTCTAATTTTGATAAATCATGAATTCCTATAGATACTTTCTTCCGTTTTCTTCCAAGAGTTACATGTAACTTTTCTTGAAGCTCCATTATACACTTTATCGAAACATCATCAAGAGTAACACCTCTAACAATACCTCCAGAAATGGATGGTCTAATTTCCATTACTTCTTGAGACACGAAAATTTGTGTACTTGGGGGGCTAACTTCATATTCAATTAAACCTAAATTTTGTTCTGTAAAAGCTCTTAGGGCCCTAGCAACACCCTCAGTTGACAGTAGGTCTGGTCTGTCAGGAAAAAATTCAACTATAGCTTCTGAGTCATTTATTTCATCAGGATCAGCGCCGATTTTTGGTATAATACTGGCGAAATCGGAGGCAGACAATTTATCTTTAAGCATCCGATTTAAATCTTCTAGTACTATGTTAATGACTGGCATCCTAGATTCCTATTGTGAAGGTATTATAAGGAAATGTGTCTAAAACTTCTTCAAAACTACTTGTTACGCCTTCTTTCACGCTTACGACGGCGCATTTTCTTCTTACGCCATTTCCAACGCTGTTTTCCGGCTTTTTTCCAGACTCGAGAACTTCTCTTCATACTATTAGGATGGTCGCACTCGCCCACTGTATTTAAAATGCGACCTACTAAGGTTCGACAAATAAATTTCCATTTTCAACTCTTTTTCTAGTATCTTTAATTAGATTTCCAAGTTCATTATTGTCTTCAGTTTTGAAAATTACACGAACTTTTTTAAGATTAATGTTATAATTACATTTAATGCATTTTTTTGTTTTAAATTGCAAATCAACTCCTGTAACAAATCTACACTTTGGACAGCATATAACTCCATACATATTGTAAAATCCAGAAAATTGTCGGTAATTAAATTTTGTGGGAAGTATTATTTGGACATATCTAATTAACATATCAATGGCATATCCTGAATTTCCAAATCATGATGATTTTACAGCAATAAGTAAGGTTCTTGCAGGAGAATGTGAAGGAGAAGTAACTGTTAGAGGTTGGATTTATCGTACTCGTTCATCAGGAAAATTGGCATTCATAGTCATTAGAGACTCAACCGGCAGTATTCAAAGTACAGTTTCTAAAAAAAATGTCACTGAGTCTTCATTTGATGATGCTCGTAAAGCACTTATTGAATCTTCAGTAATTGTAAAAGGAACTCCTGCTAAAGACGACAGAGCACCAGGTGGATGGGAAATAAGGGCTAGCGATTTCAAAGTTGTTCACTTTGCAGAAACATTTCCAATCACCAAAGATCAGAGTGACGAACATTTACTAAATAACAGGCATTTATGGTTACGCAGTCAGAGTATGGTTGCCTCTCTTAAGATTCGTTCAACTGTTTTTAAGGCATTTAGGGACTATTGGACTGAAAATGAATTCACAGAGATTCAATCTCCAAGTTTCACAACATCGGCATGCGAGGGTGGTTCAACTTTATTCAATGTTTATTATGATGATGAAAAAGAAAAAACAGGTCAGAAGTTTTATGCCCATTTAAGCCAATCTTGGCAATTATATGCAGAAGCTACAATGTTTGGCTTAGAAAATATATTTACCTTGGCACCTTCATTTCGGGCAGAAAAATCTCGAACTCGAAGGCACTTGACTGAATTTTGGCATGCTGAAGTAGAGTCTGCCTGGATGCATAATCATCAAATGATGGAATTGGAAGAAGGTATGATTATGCATATTATAGAATCAGTATTATCTTTTAACAGAAAAGAATTAGAGATACTCGGCAGGGATATTTCAGTTCTTGAGAATATTAAAGCCCCATTTGAAAGAGTTACATATGAGGAAGTTCTTGATAAGTTAAATTCAATGGGTTTTGATTTATCGTGGGGTGATGATTTTGGATACAAAGAAGAAAAAGCATTAACTCAGGATTTAACTTCTCCAATGTACATAACTAACTTTCCTCGTGAGAAAGGTTTCTACCATAGACCCGATCCAAACGACCCTAAATCTCTTGTTTGTCATGATTTATTAGCTCCAGAAGGATATGGAGAGATTATAGGTGGCGGAGAAAGAGTTTGGTCCCCTGATGAGTTAACCGATAGAATTCGCGAAGAGGGTTTAGAACCAGAATCCTATGGTTGGTACTTAGATATTCGTAAATTTGGCAGCGTTCCTCACTCCGGTTTTGGCCTAGGTATAGATAGAACAGTCAGCTGGATATGTGGTTCAGACCATATTAAGCATGTAATTCCTTTCCCTCGCACCATGCGTAGGACCACTCCTTAGTTATTTCAAATCTTTTGCTTGCTTAACCCAATTATCTCTTTTTATTCTACCTGGGAAAAATTCTATAGCTTCATTAACTTGATCCTCAAGCTCAGGAGTCATATTCGAAATTTGTTTGTAAGTGTAAATCCCTAATGCGTTAAGTTTTTGCTCTAAGAAAGGTCCAATACCTTTTATGTTTTTCAAATCGTCTTTATCATCTTCACTAGCTGTACCAAGCGTCTTAAAGTCAATACTTTCCTTTTTATCTGCGATTCTAGCCAAGTCATCTTCTTTGTTCTTACTTTTTTTCTTATTAGCTTTTCTTGGTTCCTCGTCTTTGGAGTCAGGTATTCCGTCTCCATCAATGTCGCCCTCGCCGTCTTTTTCCATTGGTCCTTTAACTTTTTCATCAATAGGTCCGGCCCCTCCAAATACCTCTAAAGATCGCGCGACTCTTTTTCTTACGTATGGTTTTGAATCATCCATCGAGCTAACAAGAGCATCGCGAGCATCGCTAGATCCAGCAAATCTACCTAAACCTTTGGCAGCTTGCCATCTTACATACATATCATCATCCTTCAAGCACTCAATTAAGTAAGGTAAAACAGCCATTCTTCCAGATCTTCCCAATGCATCAGTAGCTACTCTTCTTGCGTATTCATCACCGTTCCTTAGTAAATCGTTGACCAATGGTTCTAGACCAAGTTCACTCATGCTCTGGAATAATTCAATAGCTCCTTTGTTAATAAATGAAGTACTACTTCCAGCTTCATTATCTCCATGGTCTGCTATTATTTCCACAAGGTTATTAGATATAGAAACTTCGCTATGTGGTAACATTGCTTTCAAAGTCATTAATGCTTCATTACGTGTTTCAAAGCTTTCATCTCCTAAATCTTCAACAAGATTTTGGATTCTGCTTGATGAACTGCCGCCATAATTAGAATCACTTTCCATTTTAATCAAACCTTTATCCACTTACAGTATTTAATATTTAAACATCTGTATGAAGGCTTATGTCCCCGCGAATTATTTCTCACAGAGGTAAGACCGATTTAAGCAGTCCTGAGAATGATTTGAGAGGAATTCAGGAAGCAATTAATCTGGGAGTTGACATGGTTGAATTTGATGTTAGAAAAACATATGATGAAGTACTAGTGTGTCACCACGATGCCAAAGTTAATGGCGTTTCAGTTTCTAGCCTTACCTATGAATCATTAAAAAATTCGAATGAGCATTTATCTAAGTTAGAGGAAGTACTTTCCTTGTGCAAAGGTAAAGTTGGAGTAAATCTAGAGATAAAAGAAGAAGGATTTGAGGCTAAAGTAGTTGATTTGCTAGTAGCTAATTTTAGTTATGAAAATATATATGTTACATCTTTCATACCTTCAGTGATTAGAAGTGTTAAGTGTCAAGATTTGAAAATAGTATCTGGGTTATTACTAGGAGATGCTATGAGTTACCAAGTTTTCTATAGAATAGTTAAGGAAGCTATATCTATGAAGGATTTTTATTATTCTAAAGCAGATTTCATATCTCCTTATTACAAAATATACGAAATGGGTTTGATGCGAAATTTTCAGAAAAATGGGATTCCGATACAACTTTGGACCGTTAACGAGCTGAATCTTTTGAAAGATTTAATAAACAGTGATATTCAGTCTATAGTAACGGATGTTCCTAGCCAAATTTTGGGAAAATAAAAACTTAAGAAATGTTTGATTTAGAAGAAATAAAGAAGTACTCGCCTTTTTGTCTTTCCTGTTTAGGGCGCTCAGTAGGATTAGTCGGCTTTGGCCTAGACAATCGCGAGAGGGGGATCGAGATGGTTAATATTATTGAATTGTCTGAGAATATGAACATAGATGAAGATATTATTTCCTCCCCAGAGGGCTGTAAGATTTGTGATGGCCTGATTGGAGAAATTGATAATTTTATCGAATTGGCCTGTGAATCAATTTCTGATTATTCGCTTAAAACTTTTAAAATTGGAACCATCGTTGATAAGGACATCCTAAACCTAGAATCTGAATTTGCAAATATTTTTGGTCTGAATTTATCCGAGAGCATTAAATCTCAATTAAACCGAGAGATAGGTATAGGTGTTTTTCAGAAAAATAACATTTTAGCAAGATTAGATAATCCTGATTCAACAATAATTATTGATACTAGGTATGATACAATTAATCTAGAGATTAAGTCTTTATTTGTTGAGGGGAAATATAATAAATTTGATAGAACTATACCTCAGACTTATTGGCCTTGTAGAAAGTGTAAAGGAAAGGGATGTAAAAGTTGTAATCACACAGGTCAACTTTATCCCGATTCAGTTCAGTCTTTAGTAGCTAATCCCTTCATGAAAGTCACGAAGGCAACTGAAAATCTTTTTCACGGAATGGGACGAGAAGATATCGATGCGGCAATGTTAGGTTCAGGCAGACCTTTTGTTCTAGAACTGCGAATGCCTAGGAATCGAGATATTAACTTAAATGAGATGACAGATAAAATTAATGAAAGCAATATGGGTCGTATTCAAGTAAATAGCTTAGAGTTTGTTCCTAGAAAAAGAGTGGCTGAGCTTAAGAATACAGTTTGTGATAAATCATACAGAGTAGATGTATCTATTCCTAAAGATTTAACAATAGAAAGCCTTAAGAACGGGGCGCAGAGGTTGAAGGAGAAGCTTGTCAAGCAGCGGACACCAACACGTGTAGCGCACCGTAGAGCTGATTTGATACGCCCACGCCTCGTTGAATCGGTAAATGTACTATCATTTGAGCAAGGAATGGTCGAGTTAGAAATCAGAGCTCAACACGGGACCTACATACGTGAACTTGTCAGCGGAGACATGGGGCGTACAGTTCCTAGTTTTTCCTCGCTGGTTGATGGAGCATGCAAGGTAGAGGTTTTGGATGTCCTTAATCTTCACCTTGAATATGAAGAGGTAAAAAAATGACCAAAAGATCACAAGGATTAAGGAGCGGTTCACGCCACAAGCTTTCACGTTCTTTCAAAGAGAAAGGGCTTTCTCCAATTACACGTTCCCTGCAAACGTTTGAATTAGGCGACACAGTTAATGTAGTAATTGATTCTTCATACCAAAAAGGACAACCACACCACAGATTTCATGGATTGACTGGTAAAGTGACCGGTAATCAAGGTAAGGCTTATGTGGTCTCAACACGTGTAGGTAAGATGCTCAAAGAATTAATAGTAAGACCTGAGCACCTTAGGAAAGCTAAGTAGGAAGATAAAATGGACGTAGAAAAACAACCAGAACCAGTACCTTTAGGCGTAGCAAAAGAATTGCTGGAAAAAGAGCTAAGTGTCAGGGAGAATCGTTTAAGATGTGTAGATTGCGGTCATTTTCAGGCAGTTCCTGATGTTGAACCTGAGGCAGATAAATCCGAGGGAGAAGAAGACTCCGAAGAATACACAGGTCCAATATGTGAAAAATGTGATTCACAAAGATTAATTTTAATTGAGCAAATACAATATGAGCATAAATTGGCTTTAGATCATGTTCGTTTAATTACACAGGCAACCCCCGAGCAGGGAAGTCAGATTATGGAAAAAGTAATTGAACTAGAACATGTTAATGATTATTATGCAGCCAAAATAGTAGATGTTTTACCTATGCATGCAGATGATGTTCGCTCTATCTTTGCTAGAGAGCGTTTCTCTCTCGGCCATGATGAAATCGATACCATTATTTCGACCGTCAAGGAGACAATGGGGGTATGATTTATGGAAGATTACGCCTACGTTCTTGATGTATTGCCAGAGGGAAGACCTGATAGTAAGAGAAGATTTAGAAGAGAACCATTAGTTTACGGTCTAGGGATTGAGGAATTCAAGATTTTTGACATGCAGCCCGTAACTGGTGCAGCCATAAATATTGGTGATAAGTGTTACATTGGAAAAGAAACCGAAGAACGAACGCAAATAGATCACGTTAGGGCACGAGTTAATTTTTCAGATTTAACCCATACAGCTCAGAGTGAACTAAGCTTTGTTTTGGATGAAATTGTAAAAGATAACGAAGAAAAGTTTATACAATTTTACAATCATGCAGGTCCAATTTCTCGTAGGTACCACTCTTTAGAATTAATTCCTGGATTGGGTAAAAAAACTATGAATCTTATTGTAAGAAACAGACCTTACAAAACTTTCAAGGAAAT
This sequence comes from Methanobacteriota archaeon, assembly GCA_029977605.1. Taxonomy (GTDB): domain Archaea; phylum Thermoplasmatota; class Poseidoniia; order MGIII; family CG-Epi1; genus CG-Epi1. The sequence goes on along the minus strand of JAPOKN010000019.1, from coordinate 9,947 downwards.
GGAAGAGAAAATTTCTAGTTTTAGAAACCCTGAAAAATATTTATCTCAAAGAATAGAGAATGAAATTCGAGAGACAGATCAGAAATACAGATTATTTGTTAAATAATTATACTGAGTATGTATATTGAATTGCTCCAGCAATTCTTGCTCTTACGTCGGCATTGCCTGAAAGGGAAATTTCCAGTGTCCAGTTCCCACTACTTCCAGCCACTGTGCCCATGATATGTTGATTAGTTCCAGGACTAAATGTTTCAAGCAAGACTTCAGTACCTTCATGATCACGTAAGACTAGTTCTCCACTGCCTGAATTTCCAATGTCGGCTTCTAAGTAATAGACTATATAGTTCCAAGGGCCATATCTTTCGTGTCCCTCATTTGCAAACACAGTGTCGTAAACACCAAAGTCAGGTCCGATAAATTCTTCGTCGAAGAGATCCCCACCTCTACAAAAGTATGAATTTCCCGTGTATCCGCTGCCGTAATTTGCTAAATTCATAATTAATTCTATTTCACCGTTTGAATTAGTATATTCAAAATTATTCAACCATCTAGCATTCTTATCAAAAGTATATTTGATGAATGCTCCACTGTTTGCATTCGCACTTATTTCAGCAACAGACTCTGTAATATCTATAACACTTGCTTTGAAATTTTCACCATAGAGAGAAAATTCCCAACTATTATCTTGTTCTAAAGGGAAGCCAACTATCTTTTGTGGAATGTTGTTCTCGTAGATGGCATAATCTGACATCTGGACTCTACCGAGTGCAGGATTATAATTCAAGACGGCGTGTCTCTTAGCGTCATCAAGATTTCCCGCTCCAATATAATAATCTGAATCATCATCATCTACGGAGACAACCATAGTAGTTGAAAATTGCTTATTGTCTACAGTAATTGAGTATTCCCAAAAATCACCTTTTTGCCACGTTGGAGTTGCTAAAGATAAGTTGTCTTTATCGCTCCCAAAGAGTCCATTATCTAAACATCCGGCACTCATTGTACTGACTAAGATTAAAATAGTAATTACAGATAATGGTTGTTTCATTGTATATGTCATAAAAAGACTCATAATTATAGTTCACTATAACCATCAAGTTTAAGATGTTCTCTTGCTTCTGAAACTGTATAAAATGATCCAGTAATTAACGTTTTCTCGCTATTTACAGACTCAATTGCCTTTTTTACGTTTTCATATTGTTTACACATGATATTTCTTTTTTTACAAATATCTGCAATTTCACTAGAAGTAGCACTCCTTTCACTATCCAAATTACAAGCCAAAACTACACAGTCACTTGGCAATTCATAAATAAATTTTTCAATGTCCTTATCCTTCAGCATTCCAAGAATGATTTTCTGATATTTTTTATCATTACTCAATAGAAAATTTATAGCTTGCTGATTGTGAGCCGTATCAAGTGTAAAATTCAAGTAAGTTTCCTGCCTTCCAGGAATTGCATCTATAATTGGATTGATTGATAAGTCTAAGCATTCTACACAAATTTTAATCCAATCTCTAATAGTTTTAGCATGAAATATTTTTTTGCATCTTGGGATATGCTTGTGGTAATTTTTTTCCCAACCTGTTATGACTGTAGTCTCTTTCCGTACAATTTTAGCTTTGGTTTTTGCAATTTCATCTAAGCTATTTCCTAAATACTCAGTATGATCTAGTCCTAAAGTAGTTAATATTGCAATTTCTGCGTCAGCCACATTGACAGCGTCCCATTCACCGCCCAGTCCTATTTCCATAATTGCAAAATCTACTCTTTTACTTAGGAAATATTGATAAGCTAGTGCAGTTAATATTTCAAAATAAGTCATTTCAAGGTTATTTTTTTCAGCCAAATCTCTTAAATTAAATAAATTCTGAGTAAATTCATCTTCACTTATATTTCGATTATTTATTTTGATTCTCTCTCTAACACTATGTAAATGTGGTGAAGTAAAACAGCCAATTTTTTTCCCACTCTGCATTAAAGTTTTACTAAGATTATAGCTAGTACTTCCCTTCGCATTTGTTCCACCAATTGATATGACTCTCAGTCTATCCTGGGGGTTACCTAGAAGTTTCATAATCTTCTGGATACGCTCTAAACCAGGTACAATTTTGTTTTGGTTTAAATCTTCAAGCCATTTCAGTGATTTTTTGTATAGATTAATGTTTGGCATTACTCAATCGATTCCCATTCAACTGTGTCAGGAGTTACTATGCCTTGGTCGTTTAAAATTCCTCTAAAATTATCCGGTGAAACGCCAGCTATTTCAGCTCCTTTTGTCAAAGTTGCCTTTCCTTTCTTATATATTTCAACTGCAGATGCGTATCTCAGATGATTCTTCTTTTCTATCATGAATCTGAGTGATTCTTTTACTACATCAGACCTGCTACTAAAGTGGCCAGAATCGACGAGGGCCTCGATCTGCATGACTAATATTGGAGGCAGTGAGTATGAGTTGCTCATATAATAACTATTATCAACTATTATTAATAATTATTCACTAAGCTTTATATGCTACTTTCTGGTGAAAAAACTGATACGTTATGAGCCTCAACCTAAAAAATTGGTTTGCTAATACGCTAGCGCTTGCGCTAATGTGCTTTGGATTGCTCTTGATTACAGGAGTCGCTTCAGCTGATGCTTACGATCATAAAATGACTGTAAGTCCCAGCTCTCAATCAGGCGACCCAGAAGAGCAATTGCAATATACAATAACAATTGAGAATACAGGAGATAATGATGACACTTATGACATGAGCGTCACAAATTCAACAATTCCAACGGGCTACACTGCATTTATTTTACCATCAACCTTGTCTGTTGAAGAAGATGAATCTGGTACAGCTACGCTTTTCATTAAGATAGCTAACAGAACAACAAATACAGCAGAGGGTGGAGATACAGCTCAAGTTAGTTTCAAATCTAAGTCACAAAACAGTGCTAGCGGTGGTAAGACCAAAACTCAAACCGCTTCATTGACTGTAAACAATGTTTATGGAACAACTTTAACGCCAACAACAGGTGAAAAGACTGTAGATCCAAATGAAAATGTTAAGTTTATGGTTAGTGTTAAAAATTCAGGTGGTAATACCGAGGACAGTGTTACGATTTCCTTCACTGCAAATGGCGTAGATTCATGGGATATAACACCTCAACCTTCAACATTGACTCTTGACATTGACGAAGTAGGCTTCTTCAATCTTTCAGTAACTCCAGATATTGAAGCAATAGCTGGATTGAAGAGTATTTCAATTGTTTCAACTTCTGAGGATGGTCAAACGGTTTCATCAACATCTGTAACAGTGAAAGTAAATCAGCTTCCTGCTCTTCAAGTAGACAAAGTTGGTTCAAGTTCTAGGGATGTTGAAGCTGGTAAGCGTGTATATTATTCTTTTGAAGTAACAAACAAGGGTAACGCAGTAGACACATTCAATTTGGCTGTAGACACTTCTAGTTTACCTACAGGTTGGGATGCTTCATTGGATCAAGATAAGATAAGCAACCTTGGAGTCGATGATAATATTACTCTGACTGATGTTTTGGTTGTTAAAGCGCCAGAAGATGCAGCAGCTGATGTCGAGACACAAATAATTGTCACCATCTCTTCAGATTACAATGCATCAGTTAATTCAACTTATACTTCAAGAACCACTGTTCTTCAAAATTATGAGCCAAAATTAGCAATACAAGGTGAAGATACTCAATCAGCAAAACCAGAAGAGCAAGTGAACTTTACAATTAAAATCACAAACGACGGTAACGGTGAAGACGATATTTCACTATCACTAATTGGAGGTAATTCCAGTTGGGGTCAGTTAGGAGACTCTGCTTTTACACTTGCAGCAGGAGCAAATGATACTACAACGCTAAGGGTAACTCCACCTAAAGATACCGAGGCAAAGAATGGCTACAACTTGATTATTAGAGCAACTTCTGAAGATGATTCAACAACTACTACTAGAAACATTTTTGTCAATGTGCTTCAAATTTACGAGGTTTCAGTTCAAGTTTCTGGGGACAGTTCTAAGAAAGGAGACCCTGGAGATGAGTTAACTTTTGAAATGACTATTAAGAACAAAGGTAACGGAGAAGATACGGTTTCTCTATCTTTAGAGGGTGATAAGGCATCTTGGGCTTCAATTATCGATGAAGTTGAGTTAACTAGCGGTGAAACAAAAACAGTTAATTTGACGGTAAATATTGATGATGACGCTACCGTAGGCGACAATGATATTATTGTAAATGGTACATCCGAAGATAATCCTTCAGCATACGATACAGGAACTGTGAAAGTTTCTGTTAACAAGCAATTTAAGGTGGATGTAGTGGTTTCGTCTAAAAGTGGAGATCCGGGATCAACAGTTCAGTACGATGTTAGAATTCAGAACGAAGGCACTGGAGTTGACACATTCACAGTTAACATAGATGATTATCCGACAGGTTGGTCTGTTGACCCTGTATCTTTCCAGGTTGAGGATGTCGAAGCTGGCGGCGAAAAATTAGTCTCATTAAACGTTTCTATTAGGTCTGGAGAGGATAACAAGGCATTTACTATTAATTTGACAGCATCTTCTGATGAGGCTCAAAAAGAAAATCCACCTAAATATGCAAATAAAACAGTAAGCATCATTACAATAGTTAACCAAGAGTATTGGATTGATTTATCAGTTGCTGACTCTGACAGAACTGTTGAAGCTACAGTTGGTGTACCTGTTTCAGTTAAAATTGACGTTGATAATTTAGGTACTGGTGATGACATAATTGCGATGACCAATACACCACCAGAGGGCTGGACAGGAATTGATTTCAGTAATCCCTTCATTAACGTTGCAGAAAATGGTCAAGAAGAAGTAACTTTGACAATTACAGTCCCAGAAAGTACTTCGAAGGGAGATTATGAGCTAATCGTAAGAGGAGTTTCGGATTGTGACGGTTGTGAAAATGGAACCAAATCAACGGATTCTATTACTTTAACAGTTAAGGTTGATTTGAGTAGAGGAGTTCAAGTTAGTACAGATGTAACCGAAATTGAAAAGTTACCAGGTAGTACAGCAACCTTTACGATTGATGTTAAAAATACAGGTGATGGAGCAGATAATCTGATAGTTTCCATTTTAGACGACGATTTGGGATGGGCTTCATCTAATACCACATCACTCACTCTAGATAAGGATCAAACCGGTTCAGTTACTGTAAATGTAACTTTACCTGAGTATGTTTTAGACAGTCTATCCAATCAAGAGCGAACAGCATTACAAGCTAGCAGTTATTCTATAACTGTGAAAGTTAAGTCTGGTGGTGATTTATCAATTAGTGATACAGCATCACTACAAGTTGATATAGGTCAAATTTATGGCGCTAGTGTGGAGATTGTAGGTGCAAATACTATAACTTCTTATCCTTCAACTGAAACTCAAGCATCTGAACGAACTGAGAAATTTACTTTCAAGCTTACAAATACAGGAAATGGACAAGATTCAGTAAATGTTGAGACAATTGCAACAACATATCCCGATGAATGGAATGTCGAAATATTTCAAAGTTCTTCTTGTACAAGTTCTTTTTCTGGTTCTATAGGTGCAGGTCAATCTAAGTACCTTTACTTGTGTGTAGAGCCAGATCAAGATTCAGACATTGGAAATTACAGTGTTCTAACAGAGTTTTCACCTAATAATGGTATAGATCCTGCTGTGCAAGTCTCAGTAAATCTTGAAGTTGCATCTCCAAGAAGAGAGTTATCTGCAACTGCAATAGATAGTGTAAAGGAGATATACCCTGAATATGAAGGTTCAACTACACAGAACAGTGTAAAATTCAAGGTAAAATTGGATAACACAGGTTCTAACGATGATATTTTCATTCCTGAAGTTGAATCAACACTTGAGGATGGTTGGGAAGTCAGTTTCTATCAAGACAGTTCTAAGACACAAAGTTGGTCAAATTCTGGAGTTACTATTCAAGAGGGTGAACTTGATGATCTTTGGGTTTTTATTTCGGTTAACGATGAATCTGAAGTAGGAAATGAAACAGTTAAAATTTCAGTTAGGAATGAAGAAGATGATCCTAATGCTCGTCAAGAAATAGACTTAACTGTAGTAATTCAGAGGCCTGAAATTGTTATTAAGCAAAGTAATATCCGAATAGAAATTGATGGAGTATTTGGTAATGCTTCGCAAGTTAAAGATGGAGACACCGTTGTTGTATACGTTGATGTTGAAAACACAGGTTCAGCAGATGCAGACGATGTGAATGTTGAAATTTATTACTATCCTAAGAAATCACCAACTACACAACAAGAAATTGATGAATTGTTAATAGCTGGATTTGAGCTTGATGATTCTAAAAATACTTACATTTACCAACTATATGGAAGTTCAGGTAGATCAACCAATATTAAGGAAGGTAATTCTAAGGAATTAGTATCAGATGATTGGCTTATCAAAGGCGGTGAATGGTATGTTGAAGCCAGAGCTGACTATGATGAGGATAATGACAACGGTAAAATTCTAGAAGAGAATGAAAATAATAATGATGCTAGATATTCCGAATTACTCAGAGTAAAACCAGATTTACAAATAACTGCAATGCGTGTTGATAGTAAATATGCAGGTGAAAATTCAGGAACTCCTAATGTTGACGATACTGTAACTTTTACAGTCACAGTTACTAATGCAGGAGCTGCAGATGTGGATAACAGTCGTTTGTACATTACAGCAGATACAAGCAGTGAAAATGTTAGACTTAAGGACCGTACAAATCAAGAATATGTACTGTTCGATTTAGATGCTGGTGAGACTCAAGAGGTACGTTTCAGATGGAAAGCTCAGCTTGAGGAGTGGACTGCATTTATTGCAGAAGTCAATCCTGTATGTGATGACGTAGATATTCCAGATTTTACTTGTGAATCTGAGGGAGATGGTTTCTCAGAAGAAACAGGTAGAATGTTTGATGAATTAGGAAGGTATTCAGATAATGTATGGCCAAGAACTGGAGTGTTTGAACAAAGCGAAGTTCCAGTTGAATTCTCAGTATTGCCAGATTTCAAAATTAAGAAGGTAGTTATGGATCCAACCTCACCTCAAGTTGGAGAAGAAGTTGATATAACTGTAACACTACAAAATATAGGTAACGCAGATTGGCAAATTTCGTCAAAGCCTTTGCAAGTTAAGTTCGAAGATAGCACAGGTACCGAAATATCACAGCAAGTAAGTGAGTCAATAAACAAAGATGATACTACAGAGTTAAGTTTCACTTGGACAGTTCCTGATAAGGATAACAAAGATTTCCTAACCTTGACTTGGACCATAGATGCAGGTACTGGATCGTTTGAGATTCAACAGTGTAATGATTGCGATACAACTAACAATGGAGATGGAACAGACAACGATGAATTTATTATTGAAGACTTCGAGCTTCAATTACAAGCAGTTCTTGGGGAGATTGAATTCATTAACACATTAACCGAGAGAGAATTAGTGAAAGGAGTTCCTCTTTTAATACCTGTATTAGCACTAGTTGCATTAGTTGCTTTAGCAATACCTCTTGCAGTATTACGCAGAAGATCAGGTAGCTCATCATCTTCCTCCGATTCAGAAGAAGAGGCAGACGGTGAAGAAAGTCCAGGTGAAGAACCTGCAGCAGCACCTCCTTCAAAGATTAGTGTAGCAATTGTATCAACGATTGACGGGAAGACAGCAAATGTCAAAGTTCCGTCTAATATGCCAGTTAACAAATTGTTGCAAAATTGTGTAGGAAAATTCCCATTACCACATGCAAACTTTGCAGTAATGTTGAATGGTGTCGCTGTTGATAATAATTTAACACTTGCAGACGCCGGATTAACTGATAAGTGCCAGGTTGATTTAGTTCCGTTAGAGTAAATCTCAAGCAATGCTTGATGTTTTAGTCGTAGGAGCCGGACCAAGCGGGTCCCGAACAGCTTGGAATTTTTCAAAAGAAGGGTACAGCGTCGTTTTGCTTGATAGAGCTGAAGTTATTGGCGAACCGTGTCAATGTGCTGGTTTAGTAACGCCTAGAACTTTTGAATATCTTGGATATGAACGTCCTATTCTGCAAGAGATGGATGGAGCTAGGTTATGGGGTCCGAAGGATTCGTTTTTAGATTTTCAAGCCTCTGAAACTAAAGCGTTAGTAATTGATAGGCCAGATCTTGATCGTTCGATTGCAGAAAAGGCATCCGATGCTGGAGCTGAGCTTCTGCACGGTCATACCTATTTAGGTCATGAAAAGATTGATGGTGGTATCAAGGCAAGCGTCAAAAACAAGAACAAAAAGTTTAGTATTGAAGCTAAGTTATTAGTTGGTGCAGATGGCCCTCTGTCTAGGGTTGCTAAAAATGCAGGGATTAGTGGAAAGAGAGAAATTTTGACTGCATTTGGGGCAGATGTAAAAGGATACAAAGGTCGAGATACCCATGTAGACCTTTTCGTCGGTTCTGAGTTAGCTCCTCGCTTTTTTGGTTGGGGAATACCTACTGGTCCCGATGAAGGCCGAATTGGCATAGCTACCACTTTACCACATAAGCCAAGACATTTTTTTAGAGATTATTTTTTGAAAGGAGCTCCTTCAAAGTTACTCGGAGGTGCTAAGATTATTAATCTTATTAGTGGTTTGATTCCTTTTGGAACTGCAAATCCAAGTTATACAGATAATGTCATTTTAACAGGTGACGCAGCAGGTATGGCAAAGCCTACTTCAGGCGGCGGAATTTACTCAGGCTTAATCTCTGCAGATGCAGCTTTCGAAGTAGCATCTAAGGCTTTAGACTCTAATAATTTGAGTGCAACTAATTTAAGTGAATACCAATCCCTAATTTCAACTCGGATTGGAGGTGAATTAACTAAAGGCAGTTATCTCAGGAAAGCCTTTTTGAGTTTGAATGATGATCAATTAGCTGAAATAATATCAATTCTGGGTGAACCAAAGGTAAAGGAAACCATCGAAAGGACGGGAGATCTAGATTATGCTTCTCTAGCTGCCTTTTCGGTACTTAAAACTCAACCAAAATTGATTAAATTTGCCCCTCATCTTCTGAAGCCATTTATTTAATTCAGGATAAGTTTCCTCTTCTTCCAGATAAAAAATTACAGAAAGTCCTGCAAATACTATTGTGAGTGTAATTAGCAAGTATAGAGGCCATTTTGGTATGGGTTTTTTGACTCCAAAAGAAGAATCTGGAATTATACCATCAACATTTAGCGAGTTAAGATTAATATTTCCAGGATAGTCTTCAGTTAGGTTTGTAGTGGCATTAGTCCACTGTTCCATACTCCAGAAACCCCTTGACTGGAGCTTTCTATCAGTTTCATTAAACTCATAGCTCATGGAAAATCTAACAAAGTAAGTTCCTTCTTTCGTATTCTCTTTAGTGTTTACATCAAATCTAAGCAGTACAGTTTGATTAATCAGGAGTTGTTCGATGTTAAATTTTGCAGATTCAGGACTAGGATTATCGGAGCAATTTTCTTCACTATTTTTGTAATTCCAGCAATTCTGTGTGATAGTTGGCCTATTCTTAGACTTAATGTCGCCTAAGCTTTCAGATTCATCAATATCTGCTCTGTGATATATATCAGCATTAATGCTGACATTTGTAATGTTTTCAATATATCTATTTTGTATTTCCAATGAAAAAATTCCGTTTTCCCCAGGTTCCAACTGCGGTGTACTAAAATTGTGAAAATTAGGTATATTGCCAGGGTGGCTTGTGTAATCATCAATTTCAGATTGCGCGAGAGGCAGCATCATTATAATTATGATTATGCCTAGGACCTTTCTCATTAGATGTCAGATAAAGCTCCCTTTAAAACGAGTTTCACTCCCTAGATAGATAGAATTTATAAGGGATAGTCTTTGAGAAATCATGAGATTAGTTAGAGTCCTACTCCTTTCATCAATATTTTTTTTAGTTTTTACAGGATTTTT
>JAPOKN010000002.1 GCA_029977605.1 Methanobacteriota archaeon | reverse complement strand
TTAGAATTAATTAGCGTAAGCTTTACAGTTCACTTATTGCGGAATTAGGCCGTGAATGTGGCGAATTCTCTGCAGAATACACATGGTTCATGACTGCCTGAAGGTTCGCCACACGATGGGCATGGGTTCAAGTCTTCCGGCTTTTGCATATTTTCTCGTATCTTTTCCATTCCATTAACTAAAGAATGCCTTGTCCCTGGTTGCTCTTTTTCTAATTTCATCAAAATTTCTCTGAATGTATTCCTTTGAGCTCCACCAGAATGTGGACAATCTCCATCATGAAATTCCATTTCTTTTAGTATTGAATATAGATATACTTCTTGTTCAGGAAGTCTTCTCAATGGCAGTAATCGAGGGACAAAGCCTTTTTGCACAAATTTGTGAGGTGCCATTCGCGATAATCTAGCAATATCGCCTCTTGCATGATTCATTAAAACAGTCTGTGCAAAATCGTCAAGATTATGGCCAAGAATTAAACAATCTACATCTACTCGGTTTGCCATCTGGTTTAGTGATCTTCTCCTTAATATTCCACAAGGTGAACATGGAGAGCCCTGAGGGGGTTTTTCAATTAGTAATTCACCTAAAGTCATTCCTATTAGTTCTTTATATGAGAATATTTCTAACTGAATCTCTAGTCTATCACATTCCGATGCTGCGCATTCTAATGATTTAGAACGATAATTAGCAATTCCTTCATCTACAGACAGCCCTACAATTTTAATATTTCTATCTCCAACATATGATTTTAGAATATGGAGTGCTACAGTAGAATCCTTCCCACCAGATAGCCCAATTCCAATTTTTCTTATGTCTATGTCTGAATTTTTTACTAATAGGTTAATTTGTTTTCTTAATTCTTTTTGTGCATTCTTTTCAAAAGATTTAAAAAAACAAGATTTGCATAGGATTTCACCAGAATACCTTCTACTTATGACTGGATTTTCCTTGCAACGTTTGCAACCCATAAACAATTATAAGCAATACTTTATAATGATTAAATAGTACCGAAAGTATGACACAATATTGTCACCGTATATTTCAAATAAATGAAATAATGACACAATTATTGCGTCAAAAAGCATTAAGTTTATATACTAGCTTGATTAATATGAGGCAACATGGCCCCATTAGGACCTCTAACTACTAATCGTTTGACTGTACGTTTAGATCCCGAAAGGGCTGCAAGAATTGAATACTGGGCTTCTGAAAATCCGCTAAGGATTAAATCGTATAATCAATTGGTCCAAGAAGCTCTTGATGAATATATAGATCGTAATACGCCGTCTCCTAATGAAAAAATTCTCAACGTCAAGATACCTGAAAATACTAGTACAAGATTACAAGCATTGCAAGATCATGGGTTTGGTTCAACTGATCATATAGTTACAGAAGCCATATCAAGTTATGCAATTACTAAATTAAAAGAGCAAAAAGACTTTGAATTTTTGGATAGTGAAGCTAAAATGATGACAAATCGTCGGAAGATGGTTTTCTCAGATTATGGACGTGAATAAAATGATGGAAAGATTGGAAAGCTTTGATAGCAGTGACTTGATGGAGTTCATTACAGCGCCGCAGGTGAAATTGATTGGAACTGGTGGAGCAGGTAATAATATCCTTGACAGACTATACAGTAGAAGAGTAAAAGGAGTTGAAACCATAGCTCTCAATACTGATGCAAATCATTTGCATAAAAGTAAAGCTCATGTAAGGAAAGTAATTGGTGCTAAGATAACTCAAGGCAGAGGGGCTGGCGGAGACCCATATACGGGTAAAAGATGTGCTGAAGACGATGAAGAGTCTATCAGAAGTAAGTTGAATGACGGAGATATAATATTTGTAATTGCTGGAATGGGAGGAGGCACAGGTACAGGAAGTGCTCCGGTTATTGCTAAATATGCTAAAGAAACCGACGCAGTTGTAGTTGGTGTAGCTATTCTTCCATTTAAAGAAGAGGGACTACCTAGGCGTAAGGTAGCTCTTGAGGGATTAGCAGAATTAAAGAAAAATTGTGATTGTGTAATTGAGTTGGATAATGAAAAGTTAAATGAATTAACTGGTGGTGACTACCCAATTCAGAAGGCATTTAGTGTCATGTCAGACTTAGTTTCAGGTATTGTTCAATCTTTATCAGAGGTAGTAACAGAACCATCCATGATTAATGTAGATTTCGCAGACTTAAAAAAAATCATTGAGGCTGGAGGTACAGCTAAAGTGCTATACGGTGAATCCGATGGTTCCGATCCGGGTAGCGTTTTAGATTCAGTCTTAGGAAATCCTTTGTTGGGTAATAATTACAAGGGAGCAGAAGCAGTTCTTCTTCATATTGCCGCAGGTAGTGAATTTGCAATGAGTGATTGTCATGAAGTTCTATCTGCACTTAAATATGATTTAGCTGAAGATGCCAACTTGATTTGGGGACTTCGAACTGATGACTCAATGTCTACAAAAGTGAAAGTAGTCATGCTTGTTTCTGCAATTCCTGAATCTGAGCATGATTTGAGTACCGAATCTGAAGACGAACTTAATTCGTTAGGTTCTTCACTCCCAATGATTAACTAGTTTTTTCTATTTCATAAAGTCTAAAAGCAGAAAGCACCAGACTATGTCTTATAGTTCCTTCATCGATGTATCTTTGAATTGATTTCTCGCTTGCAACTTTAACTTCAATATCTTCACCAGGATCTAAATCTTGTTCATCTAATTTCTTACAATTTTGAATAAGAATAGTGTGACATTTATTGGTCTGAAATGCAGGATTAGGGTCTACGTAGCCTAAATATTTAGGATCGCTTCCTATGTATCCAGTTTCCTCTCTCAGCTCCCTTATACCTGCCTCAATAGGCTCCTCACCTTTTTCAATGATTCCGCCGGGTATTTCTAACTCAAAATTGGAAGTTCCAAATCTATATTGTTTGACCATTACAATTTTTTTGTCCACCGTAATGGCAATAATATTAATCCAGTCAGAACCATCTAAAAGAACGAATTTATGATTTTTACCAGTTCTAGGAGATTTAGCAACTAATTCACGCATAGTAAATATTCTGAAGTCTCCTGCAGGCACCTCAGAAATAGTTTCCCACTTATTGTTCTTCAATTAATATTTACCATTTCAATTATGAAAATTAAATCTTCTCCAGCTAAGTCACTGCTGCTTGATCCAACTTCGCCGTATGCTTGACTAGCAGGAATTCTAACAGCTAATGTTTGGCCTTCGTACATTCCAATCATTTTAGAATCAAATCCATCAATCATACCCTTACTTCCATCACAATTTTCAGAGGGATTGCCAGCTTCTACACAACCTATGTGTCTAGCTTCCAAGGTATCAGTGTGTTTGTTGCCGTCAGTGACTCCAGCCCTTCTGTATTGGTAATTATCCCAGATGTACTCCATACTACTGTCGAATAATTTAGCATTACTAGCTAATATTCCGGCATAGTGAACATCTACAGTATCACCAGTTTTGGTTAAATTACCAAACTCATAGTCTGTGTTAACATCCATTCGCACTTCAGCTTTTTTTGTAGAATCTCCGCCAGAAGTAACTTCAATGTATGCGTATAACAATCCTTCAGCAGAAGATGATGTTTTGACATTGATTAATAGTGGTTTGAGAGAATCTTTTGTAAGCATAATCGTCTCAAATCCATCTTCCACGTCTATTGAAAAGCCTCCATCATTAGATTTAATTGATATTGTAAAGGTATCTGTAACCGAACCTGTATTTCTTACCAAAAGTACAAAATCAGTTTCTCCACCAGGTTCTGCATTATGATTGTTCGTTACAAACTCAGCTTCAACACCATATGTTGGAGTAGCTACAGTCTCTTCTGTATCAACCATTGATGTCAGGTATAACCCACTTCCAATCAAAATAACAACTAGCAGAAGAGCAATAAGTGCAGGTTTTGAATCTGGCCTTGAATTATCAATGCTTCCGTCACGGTAATTTGCGGGACGTTTGGCTTTTTTATTTCGTCTTGCCCTTTTTGCCATGATTTATCTACGAAAATGCCTTAAAAAAGCTGATGTCTATTTTCTATGCTTAGATCTAAAGAAAAAAGCTTTCATTGTGTCCTTCCAAATATCAGGATTTTCTCTAATTCTTCGTATTGAATAAGGGTACCAATCAGGTCCATATGGTATGTAATATCTGACAGTGTAACCTTTTGAAACTAATTCATCTAAGGTTCTGTCAATTGGGACTCCAGACAGTGCTTGGAATTCACAATTTTTCTTTGGAAAATTATGTTTCTCAATAAGTTTCTCGATACGTTCTATAATCCAAGTATCATGTGTTGCAAAGCAAGAATATATATTATTTTTAATCATCTTTTCAGCACATTCAACATAATTTTCCCGTATTTCGTTATAATCTTGGATAGCTATATCCTTACTTTCCTTGTACGCACCTTTGCATAATCTAATATTGGTATTAGGGCCCTTGAGTAAATCTATGTCGTCGCTTGTACGATACATATATGCTTGTAAAACAGTTCCGCAATTAGGGTAATAATTTACAGCTTTCTTACACATTTTTATAGTAGATTCTGTAACTTCAGAATCTTCCATGTCCATTCTAACAAACGTGTTATACATTTTAGCTTTATCTAGTATAACGCTAAGATTATCCCAGCAAAGGCTTTCGTCAACTTTGAGTCCAATTGCAGTTAACTTCAATGAAATGTTACAATCAACTCCAGAGTTTGCAATACCATCTATTAAGTCACAATAGGAATTAGTTGTTTTCGTAATTCCTCTTCTATTTTTTACTTCTTCTCCAAGTAAATCCAGAGTACCAACAAATCCTTTCTTGTTTAGTTTTCTAACTAAATCAATCCCATCTTCTAATTTATCGCCTGCAACATATACTGAAGCTATTCGACCAATAACTATTTTGGGCATCCACGGAGCTGTGCTTTGAACAATTCGATTTAGAATACCCATTATCGCTAATGTAAAAGTGTGTTTATTATTATAGTGTCCGAGACCGATTTATACAGCTCTGCTTAGCACAGATTATGTCACCTTCGTCAGTTACATGCGTTAACGGAAAATTAGAAGTCCCAAATAACCCAATTATTCCAGTAATAATCGGGGATGGAATTGGTTTAGATGTTACTCCTGTAGCCACCAAAGTTTTGGACGCAGCGGTTTCAAAGGCCTATTCAGGTGAAAAATCTATTTCTTGGGAAGAAGTTCACGCAGGTGAAGCTGCTTTTGAGGAAACTGGTGAATGGCTTCCTGAATCTACTCTTGATTCGATTAGAAAACATTTAGTCGCTCTTAAAGGACCACTGACCACTCCAGTAGGAGGGGGTTTTAGGAGCCTTAATGTAACATTAAGACAAAAATTAGATCTTTTTGCATGCGTTAGGCCAGTAGTTTGGTTCGAAGGAGTTCCTAGTCCTGTGAGGAATCCTGAGAAAGTGGATATGGTCATTTTTAGGGAAAATACAGAGGATATCTATGCTGGAATTGAGTGGCAAGCAGGAACAAAAGAAGTTGCTAAAGTTATGAAATTCCTTGAAGAAGATATGGGAGTATCACAAATTAGATTTCCCGCAACAAGTTCTTTGGGCGTTAAGCCAGTTTCCAGTGAAGGAACCAAGAGGCTTGTTAGAGCTTCGTTAAATTATGCAATTGATAATGATAAATCATCTGTTACTCTAGTACATAAAGGAAATATTATGAAATTTACTGAAGGTGGTTTCAGAGATTGGGGATATGAAATTTCACGAGAAGAATTTGGAGCTAATCCGCTCGATGGAGGTCCTTGGCACGTCTTTAAAAATCCAAAGACAGGTAAGGATGTAATTGTTAAGGATGTAATTGCTGATGCAATGCTCCAACAGATATTGACTCGACCTTCTGAGTATGATGTAATAACAACATTAAATCTAAACGGAGATTACATTTCCGATGCATTAGCAGCCCAAGTAGGAGGAATTGGTATAGCTCCAGGTGCAAATATAAATTATGATTCAGGCCATGCCTTGTTTGAGGCTACTCACGGCACAGCTCCAAAATATGCCGGGCAGGATAAGGTAAATCCAGGTTCAGTCATCTTATCTGGTGAAATGCTTCTAAGATATCTTGGTTGGAAAGAGGCTGCAGATCTAATTATTGAAGGAATGCAGAAGACTATCGGAGCTAAAACAGTCACATATGACTTTGAGAGGCTAATGGATGGTGCTAAATTGTTAAAATGTAGTGAATTTGGTAATGCCATTATTGAAAATCTGTGAATCTCCAAGAAATCAAGAATATTGCGACTTCCGAAGAATTAATTGATAGGGCACTACGTAGAGCTTCAAAAGTTGAAGAAAAGGTTAGAAATCCCGATTACAGGGCAAGACTTACTGCAGTTAGAAAAATTCACTCAGTAGCAGATAATTTGGCTAATCCTATGATTAGTTATGTTAAAGCATTTCCATCTTTTGATAGTATTCACCCTTTTGACAGGGAGATTATTGATCTTACAGTAGGAGTTGATATGCTAAAAAAATCTTTGGGAGCTATTGATTGGGCTAGAAAAGAGATATTGATGATTTCGACTAAGTATGTGCCTCGTGCCAGGGCGAGAAAGAGTGCAGATAATACTATGAAAATTATGAGTGAAGCCTATACTAAGATGACTAATGTTGTTAGACAAATATCTAAAAGTTTTGATTTTTTAATTTCGGCAAGATCTATTTTTCGTAATCTTCCCAATGTTGATACAGAGTCACCAATTGCAGTTTTTGCTGGAGCTCCTAACGTGGGTAAATCTAGCTTGATAGGTGCTGTTTCTTCAGGTAAGCCAGAAGTGAAAAGTTACCCCTTTACAACAAAGGCAGTTTCTCTAGGTCACATTAAGAAAAAATATACTGTACTGCAAGTTATGGACACTCCAGGTTTGCTAGATCGTCCAGACTCAGAGAGAAATGATATGGAAAAGCAAGGCATAGCAGCCTTTGATTATTTGGAACCTATAATTGTCTTTTTGACAGACTTGACAGGTACTTCCGGATACTCAATTGAAATGCAAACTAATTTGCGTGATGAATTAAAACTAAGATATCCTAATTGTCAATGGGTTGATATATTCAGTAAGAAAGATTTAGATTTTGAAAATGAAGTTAATTTTGAAGATGCAATTGAAGTATCTGCCTATAAAGAAGAAGGTATTGATTTTTTCAAAGATAAATTGCTAGAGATTATTCCTTGACCTTCATGTCATGAGTATCGCCTACTATGTTTTGAGTGTAAGGCGACATTAGTTCGATGGTTGCTTTTTTGTGATAATCTTTTAAGTTCATGCATCCCGTATTGCTTAATGCAGCTTTAATTTTACGGATGTCTTGCTTTAGTTTTGGTTTTAATCTTCCCCAATTCTCTACAGTTCCTTCTTCACCTTCAGCAAAAAAGGTTTTTCGAGCTACATGTCCATATCGATCTAAATTACGTGCACGAGATGATCCTTCACCCCAGGTTGCGACATATTTTATGTCAGGCTCGTGCGTTGTTTGTTGCATATTCGCATCATACTTTTCGCCTTCAGCCTCAAAAAAGTGATTAAAATATCCTCCCATCATAACGGCATCAGCAATACTTAGTGCAATAATCATACTTCCTGCATCTGATACACCCCCGTCAATTATAATTGAAACATATTTCCCAGATTCCTTTAGGTAATCAGCTCTGGCCCTTTCAACCTCCATTAAAGCAGTCATAGGGGCGCGTCCGGTCGCTTTTTCTCTCTGTGTTGTACAGATTGAACCAGATGACATACCAACTTTGATTACATCAGCTCCGCTTTCCATGAGAAATTTAGCACCTTCATATGTAATTACATTACCTGCACAAATGGGTTTACCGAGTTTCATTTTTGCATAATCTTTTAGAACTTTTGACGTAAATTCATTGTAAGCATCTGAAGTATCTATGACAAATATATCAGCACCAGCTTCATCGCAAGCTCTTACGCGTTTTTTCCACCCTTTATGTGTTGATATTGCAGCACCTACTACTATATTTTCCACATCCTTTTTGAATGCAATTTTTTCCAAACGACCTAAGTCATCTAATACAATCAAATAATTATTTTCTTCTAATTCCTTTTTTGCCTGTTTAACTGTTATTTCTGAGTTTTTTGTATGAGGCAATTCATCCACACTTGTCATAATTGAGAGGATATTTTCAGCAGGAGTTTCATTGCTTTCTAAATACTTATCAAAATTAAATAATCCTAAAAATACATTATTTCTATCAGTTACAGGTATTTTTGAGTGTCCATGCTTTTCAACTAATCTTACAGCTTCATCTATAGTAGCATTGTCCCTTACAGATACAGGATCTTCAACAAACCCCATTTCATATCCTTTAATCTTGTTGATAATATCAACTTGCTCCTTTATGGATAGTCTAGCAGGTAAAACGCCTAACCCTCCTTCTTTACCTAACGCAAGAGCCATTTCGTATCCAGTTACAGATGTCATAGCGGCACTCAAAAACGGAATACCTAGGCTTAATTGACCTAAATTAGATTTCAAGTTAATATTGTTTAAGTTACAATCTTTTGACGTGTAGTCGGTTAAAAGACTAAATTCACTAAAAGTTCGTCCCGCTTCTAATATTACTTTCTTAGCCATATACTCCCTTTGTAAGGAGATTTATTAAACTATCTAACTTACTTCATGAGAAGTATATATCTCGTTTGTAGTTATGGTAACTCTTACGAAAGTAGTGCACTTGGGTAAATCTTTGATTCTTCTAGCTCCAACATATGAACACGCAGATCTTACACCGCCAAGAATTGACTGAATAGTATTTTCTACTTTACCTTTGTATGGGACTCTTACTTCTTTACCTTCGGGAGCCCTATGCTTTGCTACTTCACCAAAATAGGTAGTCATAGCTTTTTCAGAGCTCATTCCATAGAATATCTTACTTTTTGTTCCATCCTCATTTTCAATAAGTTCACCTCCAGATTCAGCATGACCAGCTAACATACCTCCTAACATGACAAAATCCGCACCAGCTGCAAAGGCCTTTGCAATATCTCCAGGTGATGTACATCCTCCATCTGACATAACATGTCCCCCTAGTCCATGTGCAGCGTCTGAGCATTCAGATATTGCAGATAACTGGGGATATCCTACTCCAGCAACTTTTCGTGTTGTACAAACTGAACCAGGCCCTATTCCTACTTTTACAATATCAGCTCCAGCCAAAATAAGAGCTTCAGTCATTTCTCTTGTTGCAACGTTACCAGCAATAATTATTTTGTCATCAAATTCTTTTCTTACTTTCCTAACAAATTGAAGGAAATCTTCTCTGTAACCATTAGCAACATCAAGGCAAATGTATTGCAATTTTTCATGTATAGCCATTTTTCGCCTTAACAATTCCATACTTTCTTCAGTAGATCCTGAAGTTATGGCAATGTGATAAGGATCCATTCCGTTTTGAATTGCACTTTTTATTTCTTTAACCGAATAAAACTTCTGTAAACAGGTAAGTAATCTATCTTTTTGCAGTTCGTTAGCTATTTCGAAAGTTCCTGTGGTATCCATATTTGCAGCAACAACAGGTATTCCTTTCCACTCACGCTCAGTATGTCTAAATTTAAAGATTCTTGATAATGAAACTTCAGAACGTGATTTTAGTGTACTTCGCTTTGGCCGAATCAGAACATCTCTGAAGGTTAGCTTTAGGTCGTCATCTATTCTCATCTTTCCCCTATTGTGTTTGATTAAGCCCTATAAATCGTTTGCTCTTAATTTATATCTTCGGGCTCCAAGACCATTACACTTTTTAGTTGCCTGTATTTTTCATCGTAGTCTAAGCCATATCCAACGACAAATTCGGGAGGTATCTCAAATCCTACATAATCAACTTTAAAGTCCAGTTTTGCGACTTCTTTTTTGAATAATGCCGTAGCTACAGAAACTGATTTAGGTCCAGAATTTCTTAATCGATTTACCAGAAAGTTAATTGTGAATCCAGAGTCAATAATATCTTCTACAATAATTATATCTCTTCCATCAATGTTTGCAGAGATATCTTTCCTAAATTTAATAGTTCCAGTTGATGAGTTTCCCTCATAGGATCTTATCTTAACAAAATCAACTTCAACATCTAAATTGATTTCTCGAAGGAGATCAGCCATGAAAACATAGCATCCGTTTAGAATACCTACGAAAATTGGTTTTTTACCTTTATAATCTTCATTAATTTGTTTACCTAAAGATTTAACACGTTTTTGAATATCATTTTCAGAGATTAATAGTTTCATAATTAATACTTCACTATTGAATGAACATTATATGGATTTAGTTTTTCTCGGCCATTTAAAAATTCAAGTTCTACCAAAACCGTCAACCCCTTAATAGTTCCCTTAACTTTAGAAACTAACTTGCAAGCCGCTTCAGCAGTCCCACCTGTAGCTAGTAAATCATCTACAATTAAGATATTCTGCTCTTCATCTATAGCATCTGTATGTATTTCCAAAGTATCAGTTCCGTACTCAAGTTCATATTCGATATTTTCAGTACTCCATGGTAATTTACCTGGCTTTCTAATTGGTACAAATGCCGCATTGAGTTTATCAGCTATCGGAGTTCCAAATATGAAACCTCTTGATTCTATACCAACGACGACATCAATGTTTTGTTTCATGAATGGTTTGGCCATAGCCTCAATTGATAAACGGAATAACTCTATATCCGATAAAACGGGAGTTATGTCTTTGAATACAATTCCTTTTTTTGGAAAGTCTTGTATATCTCTTATCTTTTTTGCGATTGCTTTGATGTTATTTTTTGAAGACATACTCTGCTAATTGCGTTTCCCCTGAGTTATTAAGCTCAGGGGATTTTAACTGTTTTTAGATTATTTCCTTAGTTAATGAAATCTAGGATCCAATCAAATGTTGTCTGTTCTCCAGGTCCAAGGTAGAACATTGTCATTAGAACAGTTATTGCCATCAAAATTTGGTTGTTCAGAATTTCTTGGTGTTTTCCAACAGCCACTTTGATTGCTACATAGGAAATCACTCCCCATGCGATACCATCTGCAATAGAGTATGCGAATGGCATTAATGCAATCGTTAAGAAGGCTGGAATGGCGATTTCGATATCATCCCATTTGATGTCACCTACTCCACGCATCATCATTGCTCCAATTACCATTAGAGCCGGAGCTGTTGCGTAAGCAGGTATTGCTATAAAGACGTCAGAGAAGAAAACACCTAGTAAGAATAGGAAACCCACAACTACCGCAGTTAATCCAGTCTTACCACCTTCTTCAATTCCAGAAGCTGATTCGATGTATGTCGTTACTGTACTAGTACCCATAACTGCACCGATTGTTGTTCCAGCTGCATCAGCCATAAAAGCTTCATCAGCATTCTCAAGTTCGTCATCGTCGTTTACTTTTCCTGCCATTCTGCCAACTCCATACAAAGTACCTGCAGTGTCGAAAATATCAACAAAGAAGAATGCAATTACTACCATTAGGAAGGAACCCCATCCTCCGTAGGTAGAGCCCTCGATTGGGTCTCCAGCGTTTCCTAAAGCACTGAATACAGCACCCACAGTATCTGAGGGATTATCTGGTGATGAGAAAAATTCGGAAGGTGCATCAGAACCTGGTACAATTATCCATCCAATTATACTAACACCTAAGATTCCAATCATAATTGCGCCTTTTTGCTCTCTAGCCATTAATGCACCCATTGCTATAAGTCCAATTAAGGCCCAGAATTGCCCAGATTCGTGAGTCCAGGATCCTGCGTTAGTAAAGTCAATTAAAGTTGCAGGATTGTCTACAATCCATCCCGCATTTTGCATTCCTATGATTGTAAGGAATAGACCAATACCTGCCATTGTTGCAATTTTTAAATCTTTAGGAATTGCATTAATCATTGCAGTTCTAGCGCCAGCATAGGAAAGTCCAACGAAAAGTAGACCCTCTACGAATACTGCTGCAAGAGCAATGTCCCAAGGTACCCCCATTCCAAAGCATACAGTGTACAAAAAGTATGCATTGAGCCCCATTCCTGGAGCAAGGGCAAAAGGCAAGTTGGCCCAAAGTCCCATTATTATACATGCAATAAAAGAAGCTACAGCTGTAGCAACTAATGCATCATTGAATGGGATTCCCGTTTCGAAATCCGTAAATGTTATGTCAGCACCTGACAGCATTAAAGGATTCACGATGAGGATGTAAGCCATCGTAAGGAATGTTGTCACTCCTGCACGAATCTCACCCTCTACGGAACTACCGGCTTTACTGATACCAAAATAGTTATCAATTTGCCCCATAATACCCTCGTTTGGAGTAGATGCTGGAGCTTCTGATATGTTGTTTTCAGTACCACTATTTTCTGTGTCGTCGTCACTCATAGGTTTACACCTAAACTTCATTAAGTGAGGATTTCTTTTTAAATGTACCGGATGTTTCAGAATGTAAAACTCAGCCTTCTAATCAGGTTTAAAGAGTCTCATAATCTGACTGTTTGAAGACTGAAACTTTGTTATTTTCTGCCCAAAGTTTCCATTTTCGATATTCATTTTTTTTCATACCTTTTTTATGAAAGTAAATACCTTTAGATTTGCCAGCTTCAAGAGCTCTTATGAGCATATTTTCAGTCAAATGAGGTATTCCATAATTAGCTACTATGTGACCAAAAGATACCTTGTGAGATAGCGCAGCTTCAGTAAACCTTGGTGTGTAGTGCCCACCACCAAATCCTAGAACATTTGTACCTTTTTTGAGCTGAAATTCGAGAAGCGATTTAACCAGTACTCTTGCAGGTACTTCATTCTGCCATTCATTTTCAGTAGAACCAATTTCTAGAAATATAGTAGGTGTTTTTAACAAAGGTCCGTGATGAGTAGCCTCAAAGCATACATCATATCCATTAATCTGATTCTTCTTTATTTCTCTCAAGAGAGATGTCATTATGTCTGCTGAAGTTGGCGTAACTTCTCCCATAATTCCTCCATAGTTAGCTTCCCCCCAATTTCCAATCGGATGAACTGTTAAGCTAGGCTTTCCGCTTGCAGCTTTATGCCTCGATAAAAAAATTATATTCCTTAGTTTCAAACTACTTTCTCTTTCAAATTGTTCATCAATTTTTTCTGCGTGAATATGTATGTTATTTATACTAATTAACCGAGTTCCTTCAACACAAAAAGGGCCATGCGTTTTAGTAATTTTCCACATATCATTTCCATCAAATGTCCCACATTTTTCCCATGGTGACATTTCCAATAGTCTATCTCTTAAATTGATTGATGCCGAATCAGCTTTTGATGCAATAATTAGATTCATAACCCTTCAACAAGTCCAACCTTTACATTTCTTTCTTTGGCTACTTGTTTTGCTCTCGAATATCCTGCATCTACATGCCTCATGACACCAGTACCAGGATCTGTTGTTAAAACTCTGCTAAGTCTTTCATCGGCTTCCTTGGTTCCATCTGCAACGACCACCATTCCTGAGTGAAGTGAGTACCCCATCCCAACGCCACCACCGTGATGAAAGCTAACCCATGAAGCTCCTGATGCTGTATTCAGCAGGGCATTGAGTATTGGCCAATCAGCGACAGCGTCACTTCCGTCCTTCATGTCTTCAGTTTCTCTATTAGGTGAGGCTACAGATCCAGAATCTAGGTGATCTCTGCCAATAACCAATGGAGCTTTTACTCTTCCTGTTTTTACTAATTCATTAAAGGCAAGACCGGCCTTTTTTCTCTCTCCGTATCCAAGCCAGCAAATTCTTGCAGGTAGTCCTTGAAAACTAACTCTCTTTTGAGCCATGTTTATCCATTTGGCAAGCGCTTTATCTTCAGGGAATAATTCTAGCATAATCTTATCAGTTTCCAAGATGTCATTTGGATCTCCGGACAAAGCTGCCCATCTGAATGGTCCTTTTCCTTCACAAAATAAAGGCCTAATATATGCAGGGACAAATCCAGGGAAGTCGAAGGCATTTTCGACTCCAGCTTCTTTTGCTCTTTCTCTTAAATTATTTCCATAGTCAAAAGTATGTGAACCTCTATCTTTCAACGTCAGCATATGCTTAACATGCGTTCCCATACTTTCATAGCTTAGTGAAATGTATTTTTCAGAATTCTCAATTCGTAACTTGTCAGCCTCTGAATTCGTTAGCTCATGTGGAATATATCCTATCAGTGGGTCATGTGCAGAAGTCTGATCAGTTAACAAATCAGGAGTTACATTTCTTTCTATAAGTCTTGCTAACAAATCAATGATATTAGCTTTAACTGCGATTGATTTAGCTATATTATTTTCTTTCCATTCTAGTGCAGTGTCTATTGCATAGTCAATATCATCGGTCATTTCATCACAATATTTTGTGTCCAAGCGCTTTTGAATTCTTTCTTCATCCATCTCAGCAGCTAGAAAAGTGCCTCCGTTCATTGTTGCAGCCAATGGTTGTGCACCACCCATTCCACCTAGACCTCCTGTAACAACAAGTTTCCCTTCTAAAGTTCCATTGAAGTGTTGTCTAGCAGCTTCGGCAAATGTTTCAAAAGTTCCTTGTAGAATACCTTGTGAGCCAATGTAAATCCAAGACCCCGCAGTCATTTGGCCATACATCATTAGCCCTTCTTTTTCTAATTTATCGAAATGTTCCCAATTCGCCCAATTTCCTACCAAATTCGAATTTGCAATTAAAACTCGAGGTGCGTCAGAATGAGTTTTGAAAATACCGACTGGCTTTCCACTCTGTACAAGTAGAGTTTCATCATTTTCCAAATCTTGTAGGGATTTAACAATTGCATTATAGCACTCAAGATTTCGTGCAGCTTTTCCCCTACCTCCGTAAACTATCAAATCTTCAGGTCTTTCAGCAACTTCAGGATCTAAATTATTCATTAACATTCTAAGGGCCGCCTCTTGAAGCCATCCTTTGCAACTCATTTCAGTCCCGTGCGGAGCTTTTACCATAACGCATACTGTAACACCCTCTAAATTAAATATATTTCTACGAATATTTTAAAAAAACCCGGTTAGATTACAGTTAGCTGCTCCCGGCGGGCCCCCTCCCACCTCCCAACCTGTCGGTTGAGCGGCAACATTTTTAAATTCAATTTTAATTAGAACAATATGATAAATCACAGAACGTATACAAATTACATACGTTGCTCATGTGGATTTATAGGTGAATCAATCGAGGCTAGACAACACAGAGAATGTCCCCAATGTCATTCGGTAGTTGAGGCCTGCTGTGAAGGAAACAATTGTAATTAATTGGTTTTTCCAGTTAATTTTCTCCAAATCCATTTTAGAGGGTCATAGTATTCGTCTGCAACTCTTTCTTTCATTGGTATTATTGCATTGTCAGTTATAGCAATATTTTCTGGACAAACTTCAGTACAACATTTTGTTATATTACACAATCCTATTCCGTTATCATTTTTTATAGTTTCTAAACGATCGCCTTGGTCTAATGGGTGCATTTCCAGCATTGCATTTCGCATCAAAAAACGAGGTCCAGCATATTCAGATTTCATATCGCTATCTCTTAAAACATGACAAACGTCCTGGCAAAGGAAACATTCGATGCATTTCCTGAACTCTTGAACTCGATCTACGTCTTCCTGCAACATTCTTGGATCATCTGTATCTGGGTGTTGGTAAGGTAAAATTTTCTTGTTAACTTCATAGTTCCAAGAAACATCAGTTACTAAGTCTTTAACTACAGGAAATGCCTTCATTGGTTTAATTACTAAGGGTTCAGAAGGATCATAGTCTGACATCCGAGTCATACACATGAGGCTTGGAACTCCATTAACTTCAGCTGAGCATGAGCCACATTTTCCAGCTTTGCAGTTCCACCGCACGGCTAAATCAGGAGCATCATTTGCCTGAATCTCGTGAATGGCGTCAAGAACTACCATACCTGGTCCACTCTCCATTTCAAATTCATGCATGAAGTAATCCTCTTTTTCACCTCTTTGAATGATTATCTTTCTTTTCATACAGCCTCCCTCATAACAAAGTCTTGCAATTCATCTGGCATAATTTTTTTATCTGATTTAACAATATTTAAGCCATCTGGCCCTTTTCTAATTATTATGTTCAAAGTCCCTAATTCTTTGTCATATTCTGGATAGTCTAACCTTGTATGTCCTCCACGACTTTCACGCCTTTCTTTAGCAGCCTCAGCTACGGCTAGAGAAGTTATAATCATATTTTTCATGTCTAGACATAGATGCCAGCTTGGGTTGTAAGATCGATCTCCGGTTGCCTTTGCATTTTGTACTCTTCTGCTCAAATCTTTTAATTTTTCAATACCTTCGTTTAGTGATTCTTCTTCTCTCACAATTCCAGCATGCATTTCCATAATATCTTGTAATTCTCGGTGTAAATGGTAAGGGTTTTCAGTTTTTGTATCTGAAAAGCAATCTATAATTTCATTAGCAGCTTTCTTAAGTTTACTTTTACTAAACGAGATTTCTTCTGTGTTAAGTGCGAAATTTGCAGCTGCTCTACCTGAGATATTTCCAAAGACAAGTAAATCAGATAATGAATTTCCTCCTAAACGATTCGCACCATGAAGTCCGGCGGCAGCTTCCCCTGCAGCATACATTCCTTTTAGGCTTGAGGCGCCAGTTTCAGCATCAACAGTTATTCCGCCCATCATGTAATGTGT
The DNA here is from genome assembly GCA_029977605.1 of Methanobacteriota archaeon. Taxonomy (GTDB): domain Archaea; phylum Thermoplasmatota; class Poseidoniia; order MGIII; family CG-Epi1; genus CG-Epi1. The sequence goes on along the minus strand of JAPOKN010000002.1, from coordinate 59,897 downwards.
AGTTGGTCCAACTTCCATTGGTTCTTCAGTAATATCCAAATCACCAAGTTCTTTAAATTGGTGATACATTGAAGGTAATTTTTTCTTTATATAATCGGCATCTTGTCTATTTGCTATGTCTAAAAATGCCCCTCCGTGAGGACTGCCTCTTCCTTCTTTAACTTCCTTCATAATAGCCTTGGCCACTACATCTCTAGTTAGAAGTTCAGGAGGTCTCATTGCTCCTTCTTTTCCTTTTAACCAGTCATTAGCTTCTTTTTCATCTTTAGCAGTTTCAGCAGCAAATGCTTCAGGAATATAATTAAACATAAATCGTTCGCCTTTATTATTCAATAAGACTCCACCTTCTCCTCTCACACCTTCGGTTACTAGCGTACCTTTGACACTCGGTGGCCACACCATTCCAGTAGGGTGAAATTGTATGAATTCCATATCCTGTAAATCAGCGCCTGCCAAATAGGCTAAAGAATGTCCATCACCAGTATATTCCCACGAGTTTGAGGTGACTCGGTAAGCCTTTCCAATGCCTCCAGTTGCTACAACTATGGCTTTGGCATGAATTGCAACTATTTCTCCATTATTACGGTAGTATGCAAGGGCCCCTACAGCTTGGTTGTCCTCGGTAATTATGGTTGCAACAGTACATTCCATAAAAATATCGATGTTATCTTGATGAATTACTTTGTCTTGTACAGTTCTTATAATTTCTAATCCCGTTCGATCACCAACGTGAGCCAATCTTGGGTACCTGTGCCCTCCAAAATTTCTTTGGTTAATCTTTCCATCTTTTGTGCGGTCAAAAACAGCCCCCCATCTTTCTAGCTCCAAGATTCTTTCTGGAGCTTGCTCGGCATGTATTTTTGCCATTTTCCAATTATTTAGATGCTTTCCGCCCTTAATTGTATCTCGAAAATGGACTTTCCAATTATCTCGTTCGTCCGCATTTCCTAGAGCTGCAGCAGCCCCACCTTCAGCCATAACAGTGTGGGCTTTGCCAAGCAAAGACTTTGATACAAGACAAACACTTGCACCTTCATCAGATGCCGCAATTGCAGCTCGCATTCCTGCAGCACCAGCGCCTATGACTAGAACATCATATTTTTTTTCTTGAATATCGTCCATTAAATCACCCATTGAAATATTTCGTCATTTCCCAATAGTCCTAAGTAAATTCTAATGTAGAAATCAGCAATCATTATTGTAACTAAGGATATCCAGAAGTATAATCCATGATGGCGGTTAAGAGAATTTATCCATGAATTACCTGTCTTCTTAACATAATTTGTACATGAAATACAATCAACATTACCTCCAACTAAGTTTCTCAATGAATGACATGAAGAAACATACAATGTTAAGAATAAAGCGTCGATGGTTAGGATAAGACTCCCAAATCCGACTCCTACGCTGCTTCCAAAAATATAAGATTCAAATGCATGATACCAATGCAATATGGCAAGTATTATTGCTAAATAAAGAAAATATCGGTGGGAGTTCATAATTATGAATGGAAGTGCATTTTCACCATTGTAGGATTTAATTGGTTTATCGACTGCACAGCCTGCAGGATTTGCTAATAGCGATCTGTAAAAAACTCTTCTACCATAGTAACAAGTTCCACGGAATCCTAGAGGAGCCCAAATGAATAAAAGTGTAGCAGGAAGTGGCCAAAAGCTGAGAATATCTGATGGAATAGCGTTAGGGCCAGGGGAAGAAATTGGACTTACGTAGTGAGCGCCGTTCTCATTATAATAAATAAAGTCATTTTCATAATCGCCTATAGCTCCATGTTCTATCAAAAGAACGGATATAGTATAAACTCCAAACAAGATTAATATGGTGCCCATTAATAATGGTTGAATCCACCATTTATCTGTGCGGAAAGTTGCGAAAAACCCTTTTTTTTCCACGGGAACAAAACAGGGAGGTATGTCCAGTGCGTCAGTACTCAATAACTACACAATTGCAAATGGGTATTTTTAATATACTCATCAAGTGCCAATAACTATTTTATCCATTAGATGTAGTATGTTATTATGAAATTACCTTTCATTATGTCAATGATGTTTGTGACTCTGTCATTTATGGGTTGCCTCGGACCTGAGGACAAAAGAACGGTAATTGAAGAAGAAGATATTGAAGTGACCAGGCTAATTGTTTCAGATGAACAACTAAGTCAATTTCCTTTTTCAGATAATCCTATTCGTAATTTCACAGTTATTACGCCAAGTGGTTCTACTGAGCGATTATGGGCAGTTTATGGTACTGAGTTGGCGGAGGACCATAATTATGGAGGAAACTGCTGTGAGCACTATATCACCACAGATCAAGATGGAGTAATCTATAATTTAGGGGGAGAATGGCCATGGTGGAGTACAGATAGAGGATTAACTTGGGATGAATATGTGCCTCCTGCATTCAATACTGATTTGGGATGCGAGGAAGGTCAATTAGATCCCACATTTGATCCAGGGCTCGGTGAAGGTTCTATAATTCAGGCACCTAACGGAGATATACTTGCAATGACTTGGTTTCCGTATCCTAGTTTTGATGGAGCAGACCAATTCTACGCAATTCTTGGAAAAAAGACTGCACCTGATCAAATAGACTGGCAATGGTGTTGGAATACTTTTGATAAAGAACCATTTTATGATAGGTCTTGGCAGGTTCCAGTGGTTGGGCCTATAAATCCACCTCCTGAGCATTCAACGAATTTATGCTCATCAAATTGTCCTTGGGCCAGCATGGTTGTTTCAAATTTTTGGAGTTATAATGAGCAAGGTTATCAGATAAGCGTTGATGGTTTGAATTATCGTCCTTTAGATATTCCTGATAGCGCTTCAAATGAATGTAACGCAGAATATGCTAGATGTGGCCAAGATCTTGAATTTGATTTGCTATTCGAGGATTTGGGGCCAGAATGGGATTTTATGCAACCTCATAGAGAAATGAGAGCTTCCCCTATTCCAACAGGAGGGCTATTGTTTCCAAGATGGTTTAGTGATGGAAGTAATTTATTTCTAGATACTGAACTAACATGGCATAAGCATAATTTACCAAATGGTTCACTTTTACCTTCAAGAAATCTTGTAATAGATAGTTCTGGAGCATTGCATAGCGTATCATGTAACATAGCTGACCCTGGAGCCAAAGGTTGTGATGGAACTTTCAACTTGACACACAGTGTAAGTTTTGATGGAGGTTACAGTTGGACAGAGTATACTCATGGTTGGCCTGGGTCTGCAGCCGTATCCGATAATACTTTCGAGTGGGATTTCCAAGCAGATGGCAATTTAGACTTGGCAGTGATATCAATGAGGGTTCAAAGTTCGAATTTTACAGGAGATGGTAGTCCTAGTGATGTAGATTTAGTTTTCCATGTTCGAGATTACAGCCAAAGTATGGAAGCTGATTCTGTAACTATTATTGGTTTAGGAGATTTGGACTCAACCTCAGGCGCAGGTAACGATATTAGGTTTGATTTTGCTTCAATGGCAATCTTACCTGATGGAGGTATCGTAGTTGCCTATCATGATAGTACCGATCCTAATCAAGACCCTATGTTTGCAATAGAATTAGAATTACCAGAAGAATATTTTTATTCTATAACAATTTAATTAGCGAATTTATTTCCTTAGCTCGATTACGTAGTGTTACTTCAGAAGTACCAAGAGTTTTAGCAATTTCAAGCTGACTTCTTCTCACTTTAGTTTTTTTGCATGCAAGGTATATTGAAGCGCCTAGCAGAGCAATAGGTGAAATACCTTGTCTATATTCACTGTCTTCTACAAATCTAATTATTTCTTTTGCTTCAGTTTCTACATTTTTTGGTAGTGCTAATCTTTTTGTAAATTTGGGTAGAAAGGTTACACTACTAGAAATGTTAATTTTAAGCTTTAATTTTCTTTTAATTAAACGGTGGAGCTTACTTAATTCATTCCTGTTTAAGCTGCAAAGATTTGCAATTTCATCTAAAGTTATTGGCAGATTATTTACTCTGCATGCTGTAAATACTGAGGCTGCAGCAACTTTTTGAGTACTTCTTCCCCTTACTATGCCTTTTTTAGATGAACTAGAAAAGATTTCTAATCCAGATTCCATAATTTTATTGTCAAGTTTGAGTAATTCAGATATTCGGTTGATTTCTTCTGAAGCTAAAAGAATATTTTTACCTAGAGAAATACTTGTTCTTACTTCACTTTGCCACGTTAGTACTGTCCGAGAATTCGTAGATACATTTACCTCTTTGACTTTTGCCTTAGTTGACTTTCCAGGTTTATATTTCATCCATTGAGGGCCAGAGTCAAAAATAAGTTTGCAAGAGCTACATGACATGATGCCATCGCCCTCAGAAACTATTTTTTCATTTTCACAGTCAGGACATTTCATTTTTTGTAAACCTCTCTGCCAATAATCTTAGTTATTCGCATACCTTTATTCGGCGCTATGGCTAGATATGGATCGCTCACAGGCCCAAAAATATTAACAACTCTTCCAATAATTCTTTTTTCAGAATCATAAATTTTAGTGTTCTTTGGAACCTTCTTGTCTGTGTTCACAATCGCAAGATTTCTCGAGTTCAAATGTGACACCCGTCCAACACACTTCATTATATTCCTTTTTAAAACTAGTATTTAAAGTTTATGTTTTTGATATTATAAGAATTCTTTCCAGAAGAAGTTATCACTTTTGGATAATTCATATTTTATCCTCATATTTCTCTCATTTCTGATTTTTTCAATTTCTATATTATCGTATTTTATGTTGCTTAATGTTAGAAACTCAGCTTTAGCCATAGTAAAGTCTATTTTATCGCCATTGAGTGCTTTTTCAATGTCGCTCAGATCTTTCCTTCCGTTTGTAACATCTGAAGCTGCACCTATCATTTTTCTAACTTGATGCCAAAGAAAGGAGATGCCTCTAATTTGACATATAACTACTTCTCCTTTAGAAGTAACATCTATTTGCTCTACAGTTCTTCTTGTATCTACAATATCAGTATCTAAAATTCGCGCAAAGTTTCTGAAATCATGTTTTCCAACAAATAGTTGCATTGCTTCATTAAATAGCTTTTTCTTTTTTTCATTAAATACGTAATATCTGTATTCTCTTTCTTTGGCAATTCTAGGATTAAAGTCTGTTTCAACATCCGAAAATCCAGTTATCCATATAGGGTATTCTTCAAGTCTTTCAATAAAGTCTCCAACATATTCTTTACATCTTTTATTAGAACTTGTAGTTATGACATTACAAGTGGCATTCACACCTTTATCAGTTCGACTTGCGAATATAGGGTTTGAAGAACCTAGATTTTTTAGAATGTTTTTTACCACACCTTCTACGGTTATTACGTCTGGTTGAACTTGAGATCCGTGAAAGGCACCTCCGTGATATGCTATTCTAAATAAATTAGCAAATTTATTCATCAACTAGATAATTTCTTCTAGAGTATCTCCAAGTTTAGCAGGATTATCAGTAACATGTATGCCTGCTCTCTCCATTGCTCTCATTTTTTCTCTTGCAGTACCTTTGCCTCCAGAAATTATAGCTCCAGCATGTCCCATTCTTTTTCCTGGTGGTGCAGTTCTACCAGCTATAAAGCCAACAATTGGTTTTGTAACGTATTCTTTAACATATTCAGAAGCTAGTTCCTCTGCAGTTCCGCCAATTTCTCCAATCATTATCATAGATTTTGTTTGTGAATCATTCTCAAAGGCTTCTAAACAATCGATAAAGTCAGTTCCATTAACTGGATCGCCACCTATGCCAACACAAGTTGATTGGCCTAGTCCCTTCTCGGTTACTTGATTTACTGCTTCATATGTTAAAGTACCAGATCTAGAGATTATACCAACATCACCCTTTCTATGAATGTGACCCGGCATTATTCCTACTTTGCTTTCACCAGGAGTTATCAGTCCAGGACAGTTCGGACCAATTAATCTGGTTTCAATAGGTTCTAAATATTTCTTTACCTTAACCATGTCTAATGCGGGAATTCCCTCAGTTATTGCTACAATTAATTCAACACCTGCGTCTGCAGATTCCATAATCGCATCAGCAGCAAACGGTGGCGGCACAAAAATACACGATACATTTGCTCCATTATCTACGGCCTCGTTTACAGTATTCCAGATAGGGACTCCAAGCGTCTCTTGACCACCTTTGCCGGGAGTTACTCCACCTATTACCTTAGTTCCATAATCTAACATTTGTTTTGTATGAAATTGGCCATTTTTCCCAGTGATACCCTGAACTATGACTTTACTCTTTGAATTCAACCAAATACTCATGATTTACCTCCTATGGCACTCACAGATTTTCTTGCTCCACTATCCATATCATCTGCAGTAATTAAGTCCAAGCCTGATTCAGATAACATCTTCTTTCCCAAATCAACATTAGTTCCAGCTAATCTAACTATTAAAGGGATATCTAATTCAATTTCTTTTGCGGCAGTTATAATACCTTCAGCAATAAAATCACACCTCATAATACCTCCAAAAATATTTACAAAAATAGCTTTTACTTCAGGGTCAGATAGAATAATTCTGAATCCTTCAGCTACTTGCTCTGCAGTGGCTCCACCTCCTACATCTAAGAAATTTGCAGGCTCACCACCATGTAATTTGATTATATCCATAGTAGACATAGCTAAACCAGCTCCATTTACCATACAACCAATATCTCCATCTAATTTGATGTAATTCAATCCAGCTTTCGTTGCTTGTGATTCTAGTGGTTCCTCTTCATCCAAGTCTCTTAATTTCTCAATATCTGCATGTCTAAACAGAGCTGAGCTATCGAAATTTATCTTCGCATCAAGTGCAATTATTTCATCATCAGAAGTTACTACTAAGGGATTTATTTCAACAATTGAGCAATCAAGTTTCATAAATAATTCATACAGACTAATAATAAACTTGCAACAGGAGCTAACCTGCTTACCTTCAAGACCCAATCCGAATGCAATTTTTCTTGCTTGCCAATTTCCGATACCAGTTATTGGGTCCGCGTAAACCTTTAGAATTTTCTCAGGTTCTTTGATTGCAATTTCTTCGATCTCTACTCCACCCTCAATAGATGCCATCACAACAGGTAGGTCCCGTTCTCTATCAAGCACGATTCCTAGGTAAAGTTCTTTTGCGATGTCACATCCTTCTTCAACGTAAACTTTCCTAACCATTACTCCATCAGAGGTGGTTTGAGGAGTTACTAAGTTAGAACCTATCAATTTATCAGCGGCTTCATAAACTTCATCAGTAGTTTTACAAAGAATTATTCCTCCACCTTTACCTCTACCTCCTGCATGCACTTGTGCTTTTACAACCCAAATATGTCCCCCCAGAGTTTTGCACGCATTTGCAGCTTCACTAGCATTTGTTGCAACGACACCTTCTAAAGTTTTCACATTGTAATTTTTAAAAAGCTGTTTTGCTTGATACTCATGAATGTTCATATTTTGTTACACACAGATTGGGGTTTAATACTCTAAGCCATAATATTTGCTATGTAAACATTTAAATAGAACTCAATCTGGCGCCAATAGTAGGTTAATTATGGCAAAGAAAAATCCAGCACATATGTTTCGTGGAAAGAAGAGAGCTTACACACGAAAAGAATACATTGGAGGAGTTCCAGCTAGTCGTATTACTCAATTTGACGTTGGAGATAAAATAGCAGATTTTTCAGTCGAAGTTACACTTTCAGCTAAAGAGGAATGTCTCGTAAGGCATAATGCATTGGAGTCTGCAAGGGTTACGGCTAATCGTTACATTCAAACACATGCAGGCAGAGATGGTTATCACCTAAAGGTACGAACTTATCCTCATCACGTATTGAGGCATAATAAAATTGCTCAAGGTGCAGGTGCAGATCGAGTTTCCATGGGTATGCGTAAATCATTTGGTAGAACCGTAGGAACTGCAGCCCGAGTTAAATCCGGTCAAAAGCTTATTACACTCAGAACTTCAGATGAGTTTGTTTTAGAAGCTAAAGAAGCATTACGTAAATCTTCTCATAAGCTTCCAACACCGTGTAATATTGTGGTAAATCAAAAATAATGGCTGAATTAGTTAAGAAATTAAAATTACCTAAGCCAGATGGTTTTCTTTATTTTGTTGAGGATGATTGTTCTGTTTGGAAGCATAAGGGAGGACACAAGGAATTGATTTCCGAGGGTTCAAATGAGAGAGAGAGGGGTTATCTTTATTTTATTGACGTTAACGGAGATTTAGCAAGAAGGATTAATCCTCAAGAAAGAGACGTTGAAACTAAAGAATTGTTTAAGCCAGGAACACAAACCGTAAAATAAGTTACCAGAATTTCCACCATGATTTTTTGGCTCTCACAGTTTCATTTTTCATTTTTTTAGCAAGCTCAGGATTACCTTCTGACATTGCTTTCATTACTGCCATGTCTAAACTACGATATGCTATCTTTCCAGCAGGAGTAATATTCATTATTTTTTCAAGAATTTGTGTAGGAATTTCACTGACTAAATTAAGTCTCTCTTGGTCAAATTCAATACTTGCTGAAGCCTCAACGTCTTCTCCTGTAGCGCTAGATAAAAGGCCAGACAGATCAGTCCCTTTATTTTTTTCTTTTTCTCTAAACCACATCGCAAAACCCGATAGAAAAACATATTCACTAATAATCCATTCTGGTAAGTTTTTAATTTCAAAATCACGCTTGGTTTCTCCGTTTTCATCCCAATATTTAATTACATGATTGATGAATTTATTCTCTATAGTTTCTTTTAAAATTTCAGATTCAGAATCACTTATTTTAATCCGATTACCTATTTCATCACCTATCCAATCAATTTTACATGTAATGTGAAGTCCTTCATCGGTTTTTTTTTCAAAATATCTATTAAATTTAGGAATGGAAATAATGGTAGAAATTTTGTCTGCAGTCAAACCACTCTTGTTCATACAGTCTTTAATGGTTGATTTAGAATCCAATATTGATAGGAATAGAATCCCTACACTTTTTTCATCATCATTAATCATTAATCACTCTTGTTCCTTTAGGCATTCCGTTCACACAATCATCGAGATTATCTAGGCCACTAATCCAACATTCACTATTATTTGAAATTTCAAGGGCACATTTAATTTTGTTAAGCAGACCTCCAGTTACGTCAGGCCTACCTCCCTCCTTGTGAATAGATACATTATTAACAAATTTTGAGTTGATTTTGTCATGTATTTCAATTAAATCTGCATCTAAACTTCCCTTGACTACACCAGGATAGTCCATCACAAAAAATGTCATCTTAGGCTTATATAATTCAGCTAATCTCAGCAAAAGGGTATCTCCACTCAGTATTCCTACGTTATTTTCTTTTGTATCAACTATATCGCCAAATGTTACAGCTATTTTCCCGTTAGAAAGTATTTGATCAAATTTTCTTTTAGGAAAATCTATAGGTTCATTTTCCCGGTTTATCTTCATTGATATTGAAGGGACAATACTTTCACAATCAAGACCTGCCTCAGATATGGATTTGCATAATAATTGATTCAATTCTCTCATTTGTTTTCTAGCTTTTTTGATGGCCTCTAATTGTTCATTAGTTCCATCTAAACCGTTACTAATTTTATATTTTTTAGCAAGGGGATGGGCATAAGATCCAGCGCCATGTACAATAATGATTTTTTCTTTAGATTTTGAAATAATTTCAGCTATTTTAGTAATATTTCCTTTACGGCATTTAGGTGTTTGACTTTTTTTATTGGTAATAACTGAACCTCCCAATTTCATCAATATGAGCTCATCTGCCATGACATTCCATAGCTTGGCACACAAAAAGGTACAGTGCGTAATTATATAGGGAATTTTGTGGCAGTTGTGGATAACAAAATCAAACTTGCTCTTCTAGGTGCTTTTTGCTATAATTTAACTCAAGGTCTTTCTTTTACTTTAATCCGTCTTCAAGCAAATTTTTTGGGAGATTTCCGTACATTGGGATTAGTTGTAGGCTTACCCAATTTTGCATTGGTTGCAGGTTCAGCTTTCTGGGGATATGTAGCTGATAAATGGAGAAGTAGAAAAAATGTAGTTGTTCTTTGTTCTATTATTACTGCTTTGTTATATCTTCCTTTACCCTGGTTAGGTCCACTAGAATTAGTATTAGTACGTACAATTCAGTCGTTTTTTCTTGGCGGTATGGTTCAAATTGCTACGATGTTTTCAGAATTAGATTCATCTGCTAGAGGTTCGTTTATGGGACGCCTAGAAGCCGTACTGGGCTTGGGATGGGGTGTAGGTGCCTTTGCAGGTGCATACCTTGTAAGTGAAGAGGATTATGGCCTTGGTAGCGGTCCTGTAGTTTTTTCCTTTTTCTTTACAGCTTTTCTAGGATTAATTTCGGTAATTGGTTACATGTCTTCTACCGAAAAGAAAAGGGAAATGGTAAAGGTCAAAGACGATTTCTTCTTCTATTTTAAAAGATTATCTCGATTGTTTATTATTACATTTATTCTATTTATGGGCTATATATTTTTCCTAACAATCTCACCAGTTTATTTGACAGACATTGCAGGCTCAAGCAACAGAATGGGTTGGATTGTTTTGTGTAGTGGTCTTATACATGCTATAACAGCCCCTTATGCCGGAAATTTAATTGATAAATATCCAAGAGAGACAGCCATTCGCATTGCATCATTATTTGTAATTTTTTCAATGTTAGCTTATTCTTTCACAGTAAATCTCTATGCTATAACCTTAGTATTTACAATTCCGATCTACATGACTTTCTTTCTTGGGGCTAGGACTATTGTAGCTGATACGGTACCTTATGATTTAAGGGCAAGAATGATGGGGTTGCTTAGCTCTTTTAGTCTGCTTGGCAGTGGACTTGGAAGTTTAATTGTAGGTGAATTATTGCTTAAGTATGATGAGCAGCAAGTATTTCTTTTTGGAGCTTTAATTGCTTCAATTGCTTTTATTCTATCATTAAAGGATTTTTCTCATTTGAAAAACTGATGCTTATTTCCTTTTCTTTAAGATAATTAATTATGTAATCAAAGTAATATTGATTAGAACCCAATTGTTCAGGAGGAATAATTCCTCTATTTTTTATTCCTTTTTCTAAAATAAGATTCACGATAGCACATGCTGTTAATCCAGTTGTTCTTGACATACTACTCCATCCATCTTTCCATTCATCATAAACAACGCAAGAAACCTCTTTAGAGTCCATGGTTTTAGCTGTAATTATTAAAAGTGTGAATTCCTTGTCCACGTCGGCTAATTTCCATTCCTTGAATAATTTTTTAGTGGTAATTTCCCTTTGATTTACTATTTTTCCATTGTGAGATATTGTAGTATTTTCTAGTTTACCACTATCAATCAACTCTGAAATCATACTAGAATGTCCAGGATATCTAATTGTATATTCTAACAAAGTTGGTATGTCACTCGTTAATTCTGAATCTAGTAAAGTTCTTAGACCATCTGTTAAAAAAGCTTCTAGTTTGCCAATTTCTTCTACTTCAAAGTCAATTTTTCCAGTAAGAGCTTTTACAGTTTTAGTTTGACCATTCTCTTTGATTCTTGCGGGCCTTGTATATTCCTCAATTACATCAATTGGCGAAAAAGGGGCTTTATAATTCCAAGGGGGATTTTTTTCTTTAGGCAACCCCCCTACCATTATTTTTATTTCGTCGATATCATAATTAGAAATTAGATTTCCTACAATTATGTTACTTAATCCAGGGGCAACTCCAGCATCTGGATATAGCGCAGTCTTAGCCTTATTAGCGTAATCCTCCAACTCGTAACAGTCTTCAGGCATAAATGAGATATCCACACATGTTTTTTCTTTTAGTATTTTTTTGGAAGTATCAAATCCCATAAAACCTGGGACGCAATTAACAATTAGATCAGCATTTGAATCTGCTAAAAAATCTTGTTTAAGGATGTCAATTTCCTTCGTAATTATCTTAGGATTGTATTTACTTAATAAATTCAAATTCTCTGAATTATTATCAATGGCATAAACTTGATGATTTTTAGATAATTCAACTGCAATCAATCTTCCTACCATTCCAGTTCCTATTACTGCAATGTTCATTAAACTTTTAATTTTTCTCTAGAGACTCTTACACCATTGGGTGTTGCTAGTATCCATTTTTGACTCACACCAACTAAATCTCCATCAATGTCGGCAATAGCTCTCTCTAATTCGGCTAAAACCTTGTGTAAAGTCTCTTGATCTGAGGTTAATGGTGTAAAATCAATTAGAACTATGTTACCGTCATGTAGTTCTGAGGTTATTCGATTTACTTGGTCTCTTTTACTTAGTAAAATGGTATGAACTATCATTGATGCTTTCTCACCGTAATCTTCGGCTTTATCCGCACTCCAACTTCTTAAATCAAAAAACTGTTCATCAGGAATCCGTCTCATTTGCGGTGGTGCTGCGCTCATGTGTTCTTATTCAATGTATGTTAATTAGGTTTGCTACGGTTGAATGAAACAATAATACACATAACAACAATACAGGATAATAATGATAAGCTTGGTAGGAATCCACTCTTTCTTTCAGATTCAAAAACTTGCTCCTTAGTATACTCATTGTTTTCCTTATTAATTTCACCGTCGTTAACGTAAGCTTTGACATTAAACTCATGGTAATTGCCTGTGGCTGTCCACTCGAACTTGAAACTCTCACTATTTTCTGGCTCTATACTGAATGAGGAGGTGTGTACTAGTTCAGAGTCTATGAAAAGTTCGTAGTAACCTGTAGCAGTATATCCGTTATAGTTTGTACTATTGTACGTCTCATTGTAATTAGTTAAAATGGTTTCAATTTGATGTTTTGCTCCCTTTTCTTTTGAGCCACTTATTTTGATGTCGCTAATGTATATATCAGCCCAGCCTATGACATTAACAGTGCTATTACTTTGATTCTTGTTTCCACTTTCATCAATTAGTGAATACTCTAAGTTTATTACTCCAGCGTATTCAACTTCAAATATTAAATTGAAATTGGCGCCTTGATCAATGTATTCAAATTCAGCTCTTTCATTTCCTTTATTGTCTATTATCTTAATTTTAAGATATTCTATATTAGCGTCAGTTTCGATGTCAAATGCATTTAGATAAATTTCAAAATCTTCTCCAACTTGAGGAGTTGTAGGACTGGTTTGCAAAACTCCCGTTGGTTTTGAATTAAGATAGATTTCAGATTCATAATATGCAATGCCTACTGGCTCTTGTTCAACTGTTAGGTTCATAACATGATACCCTCCAGTGTCGATAAATGTTGAAATTATAGCATTATTGCTATCTAAAACATTCCCATCTAGTTTCCATACATAATTCAAGCCTAATCCAGTAGACTTACTGCCATTGAAGCCAATCCACGTATCTTCGTTAATGTCACTGTCAAACTCAAAGTAAGCAGTTGGTTTGTCGTACACAGTTATATCTAATTCAACATCATTTGTCCATAAATTACTTTCCGAATCTCTGGAACTAGCAATTAACTTGTAATCTCCGCGTTCATTAAATTTGATAGTTTTAGATAAGTTCACATTTATTTCGTCAGAAAGTAAGATCCAATTAGATGAACTGACTTGGTATATTTTCCATTCATAAAGATTAACTTCCCCGAAAGTAGATGTGATTATTTCAGCATCTTGGTTAACAACAAGATTGATTTCTTCATAATTTAAGTTAAGTATAGGTAAATTTGTTCCAGTCAAAATAAACGTTTCAGTTGTGTTTGCTCCCCTTGGATCACTTACAGTTAATTCTATGTTGTGTTCGCCCTCTGCAAACAAAAGATCTAAATGTTGTCCATAGTAAGTTGCTGAGTCATATTCCCACTGATATGTAAGTACTGTATTATCGTTATCTAATGATACACCAGCATCAATACGTACTTCTCGACTTGTGGGAATTATCCATTGATTTTCTCCTGCTATAATTCCTTCTTCAATAAATATATCAGGATTTGGTGGGGAATTATTAACAAAAATCATTAAAGTTGATGAATTAATACCATTTTGATCATCAGTTAATGTTAGCGTTATATTGTAGTATCCAGGAAATGAATAATAGTGGCTAGGATTAACCTCATTCGACGAGTTTCCATCGCCAAACAACCAAAGCCACTCTTCGATTTCTCCATCTGAGTCAGTTGATGAATCAATAAACTCAAATAAGGTAAGTGTATTGCCCTCAACTGGACTCACATCAAATGTTATTTCAGGTAATGAATTAATCACCTCAATTGTGTAATATGTAGTACTTATGTCATTCAGATTGTCTATTAATTTCAAAGATACATTGAATATGCCAGAATCGCTGTAGGTGTGTTCCTTTACCATTTGGTTAGATGTTCTTCCATCGTCAAAATTCCAATAATAAAAATCAATTTCGCCATCTAAATCATATGAATCTGTTGCATCAAATGTTATACTTTCACCAAGCATAACTATAGTTTTGGAAATGCTTACACTAGCAATAGGTGCCTTATTGACAAATATATTGAGAATGTATGTATCTTCAAGTCCATTATTATCTCTTACTGTTAGCGTTACATTGTATTCACCGTTTTCAGTAAATGTGTGGATTGGGTTGTCAGTATAGTTGTATGTACCATCTCCAAAATTCCAAGTATAATTTACAATTTGCCCGTCTTCGTCCCATGATTCATTTCCGTAGAACTGTAAAGCCTCCCCCTCAGCTACTACAGCTTCATCAGCGTCTGCTATTGCGTGAGGTTTTGATAGAAAGCTAATGTCCACAATAATGTTATCGCCGTCTACTTCAATATTGTATATTTTCCAACCAGATTCCGATCCATTATATGCTAAGGAATTAGGGTATGTATCTTTAGTAAATGACCCTGATCTATAAGGATCGCCACTGTCCCCTCTGTTTGCTCCAGAGTCTAGGTCATCATCACCGTCAGCTTCCTCCAAATCCATTCCTTTATGTTCCTCATCATTGTTAACAGTATTTGAGCTCCATTTGGAAAACATTACTTCTTCATCGATGTGCCAGATTAATAGCCCTTCACCGGGCAAATAAGTGTCATATTTTGTTTGTTGTCTATTTTCTAGTAAGAAATATTGTTCTGAGTTTGTCCAGTTACCTGGTATAGGTAGCTTGTAGATTTTACCGCCTTCTGAAACTGGCTCGATAACAAGATTGGCGATATCACCTTGCACAAGTACAGGTTCATCCCAACCCAACCAATATCGTGAATAAGCACTAAAGTAAACAGGTGTTTCACCATTATTTCCCCAGGAGCCGGCAGCCATTACAGCCCAATTACCTACGCCCTCTGAACTTCCGTCTGTATCATAGTAATCTGGCAGACCTAATTCATGACCAAACTCATGGCACCAAACTCCCAATGGGTTTTTTTCTCCATTTGATAGCTGATATTCAGGAACTTGACTTATTCCATCTACAAAGTGATCATTGCCGTTTTCATCTTCATCATTAGTACTAATTGTTAAAGTTGGCCAGTGTGCTGACCAAATGTCGTTACTGTTACCAGAAGACTCTCCTCCGGGACCAGAGTGTATTGCTACAACAGCATCATAATCAGGAAAATAAATATCATCATCAGCAATCTCTACACTATCTCTAACAAAGCTTGAACCGCTAGAATAATCTGCGGCGTTTCCATCGAGAGTATATGGGCCATAAACACTTCCTTCAATGTTCAGGGCTCCTTTGGAAACTTCATCAAAATAGTCCCACATGGAGTTAGTACTTGCAAAGGCAGTGTCTTCAAAATAATCCTTATTATATTCTTCTTGAAAGTCTTGATCTTCAAATCCAGCCATGATGAAAGCTACACTTATGTTGCCACTAGTGGGAGCAGCACTTGCTGAATTAACTGCAATTATTGCTAAAAATAAAATTCCAATTCCAGATAAATACCTTACATTCACACAGAGGTAATTAATGGCTTAGATATTAAACTTCAGTTTGAAACAAAACCCAGAGGGTCTGAGATTATATTATCTCTTGACTCATGAGAAATTTTAACTGGTTTATCTCCAAAAAATACTTCACTATTGTTTCTCATAGTATCGAGAGTAGCTACTCCCATCGCAAAATTAACTGCTGCTCCTGCACGGAAGCCAGCGTATTCATCTGGTATTGAGTTTAGATATGCCTTCACAGGCTCAATATGTTTACATGCATTATCTAGCATATATTCAAGTATTTCCATTGACTTTTCTTTGTTAGCTTCATCAAGTAGTTTTTCAGGCATAACTTGATACTTTTCAAACAGGAAACCTGGCCAGAATATCTTTTCATTATCTAGTATATCTTCTCTGAAATCTCGAATAATGTTTACTTTTTGAAGGAATAATCCAAAATCCCTTTCATTTTCTTTCAGGATTGATGAATTTTCTTCAGATAAATTTTTTGACCTTTTCCTAATGAGTTCAGTTAAGAATCCTGATGGGGTACCAGCAACATAGTAACAATATTCATCTAAATCATCGAATGAATAGACTTCTTGTTTAAGAAATTTTTGCATTCCAAAATTCATCTCTTTTAGCCATCTAACCATACACTCTTTTGTAGCTTCATCAAAACTACTGTGGACAGCCAAGACACTTTTCATATTTTTGACCAAATCTCTATATTTTGGATTTTGAACCATTTCATCAGCAGAACCGGTTAAAATTTCAATCTTTTCTTTTGTACTTTCAGAGTTAGGATTTTCTAAAATTTCCATCAACATATTCATGGCTTCGATTCTTTCTTCTAATGTTATTTCTCTTCTTCCAATATCATCTTCAAATGTGTCCAAAATTCTAGCTTCTAGGTAGCCTACCATTATTGGGCCAAGAATATTTTCTTCAACTAATGGGATAGTCAAGGCAAACGATCTAGAGACAGACTGCAATGCCCCTTTACAATATTCCATACTATCTTGTAAAAGCTCTCCAGTTTTGCTTTTGACTGCTCCGTATAGTGATGGCATGTTTACCTTTTTGGGACTTCGTAATTTGCCGAAGCGTATTTAAAATTAGGTTTTTTGGAAGTTTGATGAAACCACTGTCGGAACTGAAAGAAAAACATTTGAGAAAAATTAAAATTTTAATGTTTGATTTAGATGGGACATTTATAAGTAATGATAGTCTTAAATCTTCGACATACAGATATTTAGAAAAATTAAGAGATAATAAAATTAAAACAGTGGTTGTGACAGGTAGACCTGCAGGTTGGTGTGACCTAATCGCCAGATGGTGGCCAGTTAATTCAGTGATTGGCGAAAATGGCGCGTTGTCTTACTCAATGCTAAATGGTAAGATGGATAGACAAGTTTTTGATAAATCTGTCAGTTTGGAGAAATCTAAGGAACTTTTAGATTCCCTTTTAATTAAGATTAAAGCAAATTTTGGAGAGATTTGTTTAGCTGCAGATCAACCCTTCAGGCAGTGGGATTTAGCTTTAGATATTTCTGAGGAGAATAGCATTTCTCCAAATAAAGTTCGTGAAATCTATGATTTTTGCATAAGTAAAGGCGCTAATGCAGCTATTTCCAATATACATTTGAATATATGGTATGGTAACTATACAAAGTGTGATATGGCTTTAAAAATTCTGGATAATTGGAATATAAAAATTGATGAGTGTGCATATGTGGGAGATTCACCAAACGATTCGCCAATGTTTAGAAAATTTCCACTTTCTGTTGGTGTCAAATCTGTTTTAAACTATTCAGATTTTATGCAAGATTATCCCTCATATGTGACTGAGAGAGACGGCAATCAAGGTTTTGAAGATTTAGTAAATTTTATTCTTTCGACCAAGTAATGCCTTTTTGGTTTTGATAATTTCCACTTCTATCTGAATATAATTCTTCAGCAGGTGAGGATAGTTTTTCAAAGACAATTTGTGCAAATGTATTGCCAATTTGGATATTTACCTCGTTCTTGCTCGAATTTAGTCCTAGAAGAGTTAAATTACCTTTGAAACCAGAATCTATCTTTCCAAAACTGCAAATTATTCCTTTCCGAGCCCAACTCGTCCTTAGCCATAATTGTGCACAGTGATTCTTTCCACAAGAAATAATTTCTTTTGTTGAAATTGCAAATCTATTATTAGGTGGTATACTAAGATGGCCTTTGGATATTTTTTTTTTATCGGGAATCTCTATTTCACAGACAGTTAAATCATATCCATTTGGAGTGAGATTTGTTTCTTTAAACGGTTCAATAGTAATTTCTTTATCAGCAATTAATTTGATAATACTTCTATCGGAGAGGACTGTCATTATTTTCTTATTTCAGTTAATAGTTTTTCTGCTATATCAGCCCTTACTTTTCCGGATTGCTTTAGTTTTTCTGCAAGGATATCAATTTCCTTTCCTTCAGCTCCAGCTTGCACTGCTAAGTTTCTTGCATGTAATCCCATGTGCCCTCTCTGAATTCCTTCGGATGCAAGGGCCCTAAGTGCACCAAGGTTTTGACATAATCCTACTGCGCAGATTACCTGAGATAACTCAGCTGCACCTCCAGGAATTTTAACGTCTAATATTTTCACGCAAGTTTTAGCCGTTGGATGTGTTGCAGTCGCACCACCAACTAATCCAATAGCCATAGGAATTTCGATTGTTCCTCTTAAGTCTCCATCTTCAGTTTTTTCCCAATCAGTAAAAGAAGAATGTCCTTCTTTCCAATTCGAGTATGTGTGTGCACCAGCCTCAATAGCTCTCCAATCATTTCCAGTGGCAATTACAACAGGATCTATTCCATTCATTATGCCTTTATTGTGGGTAGCTACACGGAATGGATCTGCGCAAGCAAACGCAAAAGCTTCTATAATTCCATCAACAATTTCTTCTCCACCTAAAAATTCAGCTGGCCAAATTGCTGTGGCCTTAGTCTTACGATGTATAGCTAAGTTCGAAATAATTCGTAAGTAAACTCTTCCACCGGTTATGGTTTCTAACCTTGGAGCAACAGCTTCAGCCATTGTATTCACCGCATTAGCACCCATTGCATCTCTACAATCAACTAATAAATGCGTTATCACCATAGGTCCAGTTTGTGAATCTAAAACTCTTACTTCAATCCCCTTACATCCTCCACCAAATTTTACTAAGATAGGGTCTTGTTCGTTTGCAAGTTTAACGATTTCATCTTTTTTATTTAATATATCTTCTTTTGCCTTGAAAGGATCTTTAAGATTTACAAGTTGAATTTGGCCAATCATTACAGGTTCATCAGAACTCGCAGATATTCCTCCCATTTTACGTGCACCTTTTGCCATATGTGTAGCTGCAGCAACAACTGATGGTTCTTCTACTGCCATAGGTACGATGTAGTCCTTACCATTAATTTGAAAATTTGGAGCAAAACCTAGAGGTAGTGGAAATGTGCCGACTACGTTTTCAATCATTCGATTTGCAGTGTCCTTTCCAAGAGCTCCGTATCCGCTAATTGTTTTCATTTCGTCTTCTGTTAAGTTTGCAAAGTTCTTAACAAAATCTAATCTTTCAGATGGGTCTTTTTTGTAAAAACCTGGAGCTTCTGAGCTTTTAGTCATGTATGGTTAAAGGAGTACAAATTAAAGATAACTGGTTCTAAATTGGTGAATCTCCGATTAATCCACAATGTGGGCACATAATTTCATTTCCATCGTCACCGTCGTTCACATTTTCAAATTTACTTTGACATCCTCCAATACACACGAAAACAGTGGTACGAGAAAATTGGCTTCCTTGAACAACGCTAAAGGTAGGCTTTTCCTCTTCAGCAGAATTAATTTGTTCTTCATTAAGCAATTCAACAGGAACAAGAATACTTGAATTATCTACATTAATTGTGACTTCTTCGTTTTTATTTCTGAAAACATAAGCAGCTGAGGCAATAGCAGTCAAAACTAGAAGACTCGTAACAATTATGTAATTGTTAATTACAGTAGAACTACTGCCTCCACTTGTAGCGCTGTTAATATTTTCATATTCTATAAATATTTCGAGAAATTCATCTTCCATGTCAGCATTCTGATACCCCATTCGATCGACAGAAATAATTCTGTAATAATGAAATCCTCCACTGAGATTGGAAATCTCATAAACCATCTTATTTTTTGTGTAGTCAATAATCTCTAATATTTCCCATGGTCTCGAAAAGTTATCTCTACTCTCAATAATATAAGAAACTGCATCTTCAGGCTCATTCCACTCTATAGTTACATTGTTTTCGTCACTGATTAGGTATTCTACGTTTTGAACTGGCATTGGAGGATTGTTATCGATAGTAGTGACCAAGTCATATCCTGAGTAGATTATAGATATAGATGAGTTTACAGGTGGTAGGTAGCCAACATCTCCATTCCCAAATACTAGTTTACCTTCTTCATAATCAATCCAATATTGATTTGCTTTCATTCCAGACAAATCATTACCGTTGTACTCTTGAAGAATCTTATCGTAAATTCCGTTTAAATTTTCGTCTACAGTAATTTCAACATTTTTTATTTTACCTGTCATTACAGGTTTAAGGGGTATTGTTGGAAGTAGTATTTCTTTAGTATTATTATCTTCATAATTGAATATAAATTCAAATTCCTCTCTAGGATAATTGTTTCCGGCGTAATCTTCAGGGTTTATTCTAAAATAATAAGTATATCCGTCAACAAGATTTCTGATTATGAACTCCTCATTCAGCCATTCCTCGTCGAACGACTTCCAATCTAATATATCTTCGTTATTCTCATCTAGTCTGGCAAACTCAATATCCAGTGAAGATAAATTTTCGGACTTTTCTTTAATTGATAGTGTTAATTCTCCTGTATCTCTTAAGATATTGATATGATTTAAACTTACTAAAGGCTTCATTCTGTCAAACGTTATCGTTATGTCAGGAACTTCTTTTAGCTCTTTATTTCCCGAATAGTCAATACTCCTGGATCTGATTAGGTATGTTCCATCAGATTCAGGCTCGAACCAATATTCGCCGATTCCAGTAAATAGTCCATAGTTCTCCCAAGAAGTCTCATCAATATTTTTGTATTCTATGAAATATCCTTGAATGTCTGAAGTTTCATTTTCTTTCCAATTTATTGTTACTCCATCTAGGTTTGTATATTGAATATCCCCTTCACTTAGCCAAAGTTCCGATCTAGGTAAATCCATATCAATTTTAACTTCTGTATCGTAAGTTCCCTTTATCTCTTTGTTTCCGTACACATCGATACCAATAGTCCTAAATCGATAAATCATTCCATTTTCTGCTGAAAAGTTAGTAGCAAATATTGTATCATAATAACCGTAAAGCATCCAATCTCCTAGTGAAGTTCCATCTTTCATTTGATAGTACAAGTAAAATCCTTCGAGATCACCATCATCAGATATTTCTTTCCACGTTAGAGGTATATTTGTTGAATTTTTATAGAATCCATTTTCATTTACTTTAGTTGAAGGAGCTGTTGTATCAACAAATATAGGGACGTTGTATGTAATATCTTCATAGTTCCATAGGTTAGCTTGTGGAAATGTAACTATTATTTCTTGGTCAAACCATTGACTATTTTGCGGATTTCCAATTACGCTTGCAATAACATTTTCCCCTTCCAAAAGATAATTTGTGAAAACTTGTACCTCATCATTCCAGTATTCTGCACCATGTCCATTACCTTCATCCATATCTCCAAAAACAAATATTCCATTGATATAGTGGTCACCAAAATTATTGCTGGCAACATTAATGTTCATTATGCCATTTTTATAAACTCCAATATCATTTATGTTCAAAATATATCTAAAGTAAGCATAATTATCTTCATCCCACAAAGTTCTGTAATTAACTCCATCGACAGAACTATCTCCAAAAGGTGTACTAGCATTTAACCAATTGGTATCATTAAATCCAAGAGTAGTCCAGTTAGCATTACCATATAGTTCTTCATAACCATCGGATTCTATCCATTTCCAGGCAACTTCAGTATTTATCCCGTTATTAACTAGATATTCGCTTATTGTATAGTCATGCTGAGTCTTTACCTCGAATGAAATATTATGAAAGCCATCTTCAATTGATAGCGGTAATTGTGCACTTATGGTAACGTTTTTTGATTCTCCTGGATTAAGAATGAAATTGTTAGGACTAAATGTTAGCTGAGAATTAATTTCCCCATTGGATGGAATTAGAGTTACATTGTCTGTTAATCCACCATTGTTTGTGATACTAACTATTTTCACTAAATTTCGACTTTGATTTACATATTGTAAATTATTTTCAATTTCAGTTTTCAGACGGTAAATTTTTGTTGTAATATTTAGAGTCAAATTATTATTTGATAAATTTGCATCACTGCAATTGCACGAAATATGCAAAATAAGACTATTTTCACCTATGTAATCTGGAGTCCACGTGAAGAAAATTAAGTCTTCAAAACCTGGGTCTGTTATAGCCAAATTTGTGGAACTGATAGTGGTTTCATTTGTGAAAGATTGAATGATCACTTCTTCTGCGCTTACGTTGCCTTTATTTCCTCCTTTCACGGCAACAGTTACACTATCTCCAAAAATAATAGAATCATTAGTAGGTTGGAAAACACTGGCAGTTATTTGAAGATCAACCCATTGTCTATTGCTATTACCCCATGTACCTTGACCTGTATCTCTGGCATAAACTGCCAATACATTTTGGCCCATTTCAAAGGATGAAGCACTTATTTCTTCTGTTCCGTCATCATTCCAATATTCTTGTGCGTGGTTATTGTCTCCTCTCTCCTCATAAATTATGTTTCCGTTTAGGTATGGTGTACAGTAGTTTGCAAAAGCCACATCAATTTGTGCAGATGTTACGATTCCACTCATTTGGAATTTGTGACGGACTAATATGACATCATCCTCATAAGGAGAATTTCCCTGAGTATTCCAAATTAAATTGGGTTCAACTCCGCTGACTGATCTATCGCCGAAAGGAGCTGCACCAAAACTCCATGTAGAATCGTTAAAATCAGATTCAAACCAGTTTGTGGGCGCTTGTGAGTAGTCGTCTAAAATCAAATATCTGTAAAATGTAGCATTATCTCTCCCACTTAGAACAATTGTGGAGCTCTCCTCTGATCCTTTTGAGTAAATGACATTTTCAATATAAGGGTCTTCCTGAGCTTCAGAAGTTGGCATATAAACTGTAATTGCTAAGGCTAAAATCGCCAAAGTAACAAAGTTTTTTTTCCATTTTACGTCTCGAATCATGTACATATCTACAATAAGGGCTTGATATTTACATGAGAAGAACTATTTATTATCACCTCTTTAATGCATAACAGTTACTGTGTCCGATGACAAAAAAGATTCAGGATTTAGAGGTCGCATAGACCGTTTCTTTGATAAGCAAGCAAAAGAGCAACAGAATTTGCTTCAAGGTAAAGTAGGTGGTACCTCTATTAAGGATTCTTGGGATGAAGTTAAAACTAAGGTTAGTGGCAAGAAGGCACCCGGTGCTAAACCTAAGGCTCATAAAGTTAAAGAGTCCAAAAGTTCAATATCTAAGTCCAAGGCCAAAGAAGTAGAGATAAGTCCTTTGGCAAGAAGTTTCATCAGAGTTACTACAGATTATCCTCCAATTACTATAGGGATTATGACAGTTATTACATTGTTCATGTTAATAGGAATCGGAAAAATGAATATCAATGGAGCGATGGAAGTTTACTTGCCCAAAGGATCTGTTGAAGAAGAGTTACTTTTAGAAGTTCGAGAAGATTATTCTACTGATATTATTGTAATTTATGTGGAAACAGATAACGCATATGATGTCTCCAACAAGGCAAATATCACAAATCGCCAGGTATTACTTGAGTTAGATTACATTGAGAGAACGGTTGATGAAAACGGGCAAACCGAGAAAGGTGGAGCTGGAGTAGTTCCTTCTGATGGCGGCGTCACAGATAACGTAGTTTGGTCATTTAGTATTTCCACTTTGATTAAGGAGTTACACAGTACCAATAGTAGGGTTTACGATGCGCTTATTGAAAATTCAGCAGAATGGTCTGCAGCTAATACTGATGGTGCCAGTCAAGGCGTTGCTGAATTGCTAGGACAAGCAGCTCAGATTGCAAAAGATAGTGCCGTGGAGTCGAATACACTTAATCACTATGAAATTCCTAGCCAATCAGATATTGATGATATTGTAGGAGATTTGCCTCCTGCAGTAGTTGAAAAAGTTTTGAGAGATACGAATGAAGACGGAATTTGGGATACTGCAGTTATATTATTTGGTATTACTAGCGATGTTCCTCCTCCCATAATTATTGAAGAAGTAGATATTGCTATGAAAACAAGGGGTGAAGGCCTTCACGAGGAGAATGGCAACAGGCCTAACGGAGAAACTTACAGTAGAATGATGCTAACTGGTCCAGTTCCAGTTACTCAGGCAATTACTGAGAGATCTTTTTCAGAATTTTGGAGAGTATTTCCTATAGGTGTTGTAATGTGTGGTGTTGCAATGTTCTTAATTCAGAAGAAGATAAGGGCTGTAATGATTGCAGGAATTCCAACACTTTATTCAATTTTTATTACTTATGGTATCATCGGCTGGGGAGGGCTTGAGGCTACTCCTACGATTATTGCTTTAGGTCCAATTCTTATGGCTCTAGGTGTGGCCTATGGGCTGCATTTATCTAATAGATTCACAGAAGAGGAAGGAGCAACAGCTCAAATTAGAATGATGAAGGCGATGTCTACGACTGGTAGGGCTATAGCTTTGTCTGCGATGACTACTATGATTGGTTTTGGTAGTTTAATGTACACTAACTTAGGCCCCGTATTTACGGTTGGACTGAGTTTGACTTTAGGAATAATGGTCTGTTTACTTTGTACTTTTATTATGTCGCCGGCCATTGCGGTATTGACAAATTATGATCATAAAAAAGTCGAAGGAGAATGGCACAAATTAGCTAAGGTAGTTACTGAGAAAAATAAGCCAGTTTTGGCTATATTAGCTACTGCAACACTTTTGTCAGTTGGGGTTTTACCTTTACTTCAAACAAATATTGATTATCTTGATATGGTTCCAGACGATGAGCCCACATTAATTGGTATTGTTAAATATTCGACAGAATTTAATGCGGGGGCCTTTGGAATGATGATTGCTAGAGGAGATTTTCAAAATGATTATGATGAGTTAACTAATGATGCTGTAGATCATCTTGACCAAGTAGATTTGCTTGTGGCGGGTTCTGAAAATAGTAACCGCGACGGTCTTAATGATGTCGAAGACGTTACGGCTATATCACTTACTGAAGTTATGAAAGCAGTTAAGTTTTCGACTAATCAATCTTCTACATTAGATACAGTCTTGAATGTTGTTGGAGTTGAAGATGGTGTTGAGCGTTCATTCTGGGAATTATTACACAACGAGCAAGTAGCTAATAATCAGCTTGTAGGAAGAGACCTGCAAAAATTCTTGCTTAATGTTTTTTATGATAGTATAACTCCAGAGGCAATTAGCATGATTATGGATTGTTCTCCGGATGACTCTGGTCAGGTGGCCTGTAAATTCTCTAAAACCTTAATTTATGTTGACATGCCTTTGAAAGATATTAAAGGAATGGAAGTTGCAGTAATTGGCGTTAATGAAGTTCGAGATGATCATGAGTACGCTCCAGTTAAAATATCAGCTCTTACTGGTGTTGCTGCAATCGGTACAAGCGTAAATGCACAATTAATTAGTTCACAAATTACTACTTTGGTGATTTGTATCGTACTTGTTTTCTTTGTTTTAACATTAACCTTTGGAAGGAATTGGAAACTAGGTCTCCTTACCACTTTCCCTGTTGTTTGGGTTATTTCTCTTGAACCTCTGACATTTGTAGCCTTGGGTCAACCACTGAGTTTAGTTACGGTTATGATAGGTTCTATTGTCATAGGGGTTGGGATTGATTTTTCGATACACATAACTCAGAGAGTTATTGAGGGTGGAATGAATATGCCTAGTGTTTACAACGCAATAGCTAAAACAGCTCAAACTCTAGCTGAAGCTACCCTAGTCACTTTAGTAGGATTAACTGCAGCTTTCGCTATAAAAATTAGTGCACTATGGTGGTTTGTTTTTATTATTGTTGTATTACTAATAGCTTCCATGATTTCAGCTATGTTTTTGTTACCTGCCCTTTATTCTTTAATAATTAAATCAGGCGGAACCTTATCTTGAAAGTAACAACAATTATAGGCGCTCAATGGGGTGATGAAGGCAAAGGTAAAGTTACAGATTATTTAGCAGATAATTCTAAGGTTGTAGCTAGGTCTCAAGGCGGTAATAATGCTGGGCACACAATTGTTGTAGGTGGTAAAAAGCATAAGTTACATCTTCTGCCGTCAGGTATTCTTAGAAAAGAGGTTATTAGCATAATTGGGAATGGCGTTGTTGTTAATCCCGATGTGTTGCTTAAAGAGTTAGATAATCTTGATGGCGAAAGGGGTCAACTTTTGATTTCAGATAGGGCCCATGTCATAATGCCATACCATAAGTTATTAGATGGTGGAGAAGAAAGTTCTAAGGGTAAGTCAATGATAGGTACAACTGGGAATGGGATAGGTCCTTGTTATTCAGATAAAGCTTCTAGAATCGGAATTAGAATGGGTGATCTTTTAGATGATAATACCATTATTGAGCGCTTGGAAAAGGCACTTCCACGCAATCTGGCTTTACTAGATCATTATGGAGCACAAAATGATTTGACAATTGAGGGTTTGTTGGATTTGTGTAGGGAGTGGAGGAATAAATTGGGCGAATTCATAACCGATACTTCATTGTTAGTTAATAAACATATTTCTAACGGAGAAAACATATTACTTGAAGGCGCTCAAGGCGTTCATATCGATATTGAATATGGAACATATCCCTTTGTTACATCTTCGAGCCCAACCACTGCAGGTGCAGCTCTGGGTTCAGGTATTGCTCCCTCAAAAATTACTGACGTGGTAGGAGTCACAAAAGCATATTTGACAAGAGTCGGTTCAGGACCTTTCCCTACAGAACTAGACGACGAAGTTGGTGAAATGATAAGAGATAAAGGTCAAGAATTTGGTACAACTACAGGTAGGCCAAGGAGATGTGGTTGGCTAGATTTAGTCATGTTGGAGTTATCTCATAGAATTTGTGGGTTTACGTCTTTATCAATAATGAAGTTAGACATACTATCAGATATGGAAGAAATTAAAGTGTGCGTAGCCTACAAAGATAACACTGGCTTAGAAATCAATCACTTTCCTTCTTCATTATCTTATCTTGCAAAATGTGAACCAGTATACAGAACTTTCAAAGGTTGGTCATCATCTGGAATAGATATTTCTAAAGGTATTATTCCAGACGAAATGAAAAATTTCCTAGACTTTATATCCGAAAGTTTAGGTATTCCAATTAGTATAGTCTCACTAGGTCCTGCCAGGGACGAGACTATTATATTTTAAGATTATTTGGTTTAATCTTCATCATCAAAATAAGATTGTACCCTATCAATTTCTTTTTCGACTCTTTCATTCAAAGTTATTGCAAATTTAGCTAAGGCCATTACCAATACAGTTACAGCAATTGCACTTATGTACATTCCTTGCAGAGTTCCATCGTCAGTGTTGGGTAGCAAATACTCTACAGTTGCAATTATTGTGTCTTTCCAGACCAAAGCGACTACGAGACCAAAAGCAGTCATTACAGATGACAATACTATACCTCTAACATTTAATTTTTCAACATTTTCTTTGAAATCACTCATTATCTTCCTCTACAGTATTCTTTTCTTTAAGATTTATGTCGTATACCGAAAAAATAAATAAATCAGGATTTTTCTTTATTCTTTCAACGCATGAACCACACATTGGTTGTATGAAACCTTGGTTTTCATCATGCTTGTGTCTTAGATCACCTTCATAACAGTGTGATACCAAAAACTCAGCTTCGGAAGGCTGATTTAATTTAGTTGGAGTTAATCCATGAACATCGATACACATTCTACAATACATCTTATACCGTATGTTTTATTGGAAATGTGGTATTATAGTTATGCTGATTAATTTTAAATAAGACTATCGAGTCGAAAAATTATGGCAAAAGAAAAGAAGACACAAGGTTTTCAGTCTGCAGCAGGACTTATTCGATACTTTGACGCAGAAGACAGTAATGCCATTCAAATCTCTAGATGGGGAGTTATGCTTGCGTGTTTATTGGCAATAATTGTTGTGGAGTTGGCCGAGGCAGTTGGTCGAGAAACAAGTGCATACGTACTTGCTGTTGGTGTGGTTGTTTTGATTTTAAACGAGATAAGAAATAGCCGTTCAGGTTCTGTATAATTTTATTAACGTTTTTCTAAATTAGTAATTATGAAGCTTTGTGATTTTTGTGGTTTTGTAATTAAAGAGCAAGATGCAAAGTGTTCTAATTGTAGAATGATGATTCCTGGAAGAGAGGCGATGTTTACTCCTCCTAAAGTTGAAATATCAACTCAGGAGTCTAAATCATCATTACCATCTCGAAGTATCTTTAGTTACATTCCAAAGAAGCTAATAGCTCTGTTACTTGTTGTTGGTCTTTTTGCTTCACCGCAAACCCAAGTTTTGTTAAGTGATGGAATGGATTACTGGGATGAAATTAATACTCCATACTACACAATACCAGAGCAGATAACATTGACTTACGTAAGAAATTTTGAAGTCTTCTTAGATGAAGGCGATGAAGCAGAATATACCTTAACACTTAGTGTTCCAGAAAGCCGTCCCTCCGGTTCTCAGTACGATACAACAGATTGGCAAATCATAGATAACTTACAAGTTAGTCCAATGTATAATCTTACTCCAGAGGGGAGAATGGAATGGAGGAATAATTTGACAGGTTCTGAACGAGACTACATTAGTTTGGAATATACAGCTACAATTAATCTTATACGTCCAGATATTAAGATTTCTAATTCAGGTAAAGTGAGTGATATTCCTGCTGAGTTTGACAACTATTTGGAAGATGAGTGGTTAATTGAACCTAGTAACGAACAGGTTCAGCAATTGGCATTGCAATTATCTAACGGAACTGATGGAAATGTGATAATGATATTAAAAAATATTTTTGATTACATTGAAAATAATTACAAGTACCAAAAATCCTCAGTTCCTAAAAGTTGTCCAGACACAATTGTAGGAAAAGTAGGTGATTGCGATGATTTTTCGATTCTCTTCAGCTCTATAGCCAGAGCTGCAGGCATCCCTGCTTGGCTTGAACTTGGAATAATTCCAGCATTTATTGATGCAAGTTCAGGCTGTGATTTGAGAGATTGGGGTGGGCATGCCTGGGTTAATGCAGTTGTACCTCTGAATGACGGGACCTTTACAGTTGTGAACATTGATCTTGCTAATTCATATTTCATGTGGCTACCTCCATACCGAATATCAGATTGGGTGGATAATGGTAATGGAGATGACTTAGATTCATACTATTATCTTTTTAGCAGCAAAGGAATCAATTCACAGGCAACTTATTTAGAGAATTCATATGTTTCTCAGTGCGAAGTCCAAGGAGAGATTAAGCTAACAGACCTCGATCTAGAATTATGATAGTTAATAGATTTTTAGAAGGGGATTTGGACAATTTGATGCGATTTTTAGATGATAATATAACTGAAAACTATGAAAAGGGAGTATTTCTTACAATCAAGAAACGATGGCCAGAAGGTTTTTTGGTTATGAGATCTGACGATAATATAGTTGGAGTAGCTTGTGGTGCTATCCAGCCTAACTCTAAGCTCAGGATTCTAATTATAGCTCTGGCAAAAGATTTTAGGAGGAAAGGTTACGGTCGTAAACTTTTAAATATGATGATTGAAAGAAGTCTTAGCTATGGTGTAAAGAAGGTAACACTTGAAGTAAGAAAAGATTCGTCTGCAATTTATTTTTACCGTAAATTAAATTTTTCTAGTGTAGATGTTTTACCATGTTATTATCAAGATGGCTGTGACGGAATAGTAATGGAGAAGCAAATTTAGCTACACTCAAGATTAAGCAAATCTTTTTATACACCCCTAAATCAACGAGACTCCCATCGAGGGAACTAACCATGGCAGACAAAAACGAAGACGGTAGTGTTGACGAAATAACAGCTTGTCCAGATTGTAAGGGAACACATTTGAAACGCGATTATGATCATGCAGAAATTGTCTGTGCAGATTGTGGTTTGGTTTTAGAAGATAATATTGTTGACACAGGTCCTGAGTGGAGAGCATTTGACATGCAACAAGAAAATGCTCTTGCAAGGGCTGGACCTCCAATGTCAACTACACTTCCAGATAAAGGATTGTCAACTGAAATTTCCCCAACTAATAGAGATTATTATGGAAGATCCATTTCGAATAAGAATCAGTCAATGCTTTTCAGAATGAGAAAATGGCAAAGAAGAGCTCGCGCATCTAAGTCTGCAGAGAGAAACATGGCAGTAGCTATGCGTGAAATGCAGGCTGTAGCCACGAATTTGAAGCTACCAAGAAGGATTCAAGAGACTGCTGCTTTCATCTACAGAAGAGCCATACAAGAACAATCTTTGAGCGGTAGGGCAATTGAAATGGTTGCCTGTGCGGCACTATATGCAGCATGTAGGCAGGAAGGAGTTCCTAGAACTCTTACCGAAATTAGTAGGCACAGTCGTTATTCAAGAAAAGAAATTTCTAGAACATATCAGGTAATGGTTAAAGCTTTGAAAATGCATTCGATGCCGCCTTTACCAGAAGATTACTTACCTCGTATTTGTTCTAAATTAGAATTGTCTCCAAAAGTTGAAGGGGCTGCTAGAGATTTATTAAGGGCAGCACAAGATGTTCCACTGACCAACTCAGTTCCAATTTCCCTTGCAGCTGCAGCAGTTTACATAGCATCTATTGTAAATAATGAAAGAAGAAAGCAGAAAGATGTTGCAAGAGCGGCAGATTTAACCGAAGTTACAATTAGAAGCAGATATAAGGAAATGGCACAATTTTTGAACATAGATATACATATCTAATTTAATGATTGACCAAGCTATCTACAGACGTTTCAATCATACTGTTGCTTCTTGTTTTGTAATATATTTTCTTTTTCCAGAACATATATTTGGTGTTGATAGATTATATCTTGTTATTGTGTTTTGGCTTAGTATTGTATTAATTGAATATTTTAGGCTGTCTGGAGTCTTCGCATTGGATGGGATGAGAGAGTATGAAAGTAACAGGGTTGCCGGTTTCGTTTGGTTTGCTACTGGAACTTGTACTGTCTTATTTTTTTACGAAATTGGCGTTTTCCCTGAAATATTTGCAGTTTCAACTATCATAATGGCTTCACTCGTTGATCCTCTGATTGGAGAATGTAACAAAAAATATGGAAACTTACAGGGTTTTTTCGCAGGATTTATTGCTAGTGTGTTAATTTATCAACTAATTATTGGATCTTTATTCTATTCGCTAATAGGTGGGCTAGTGGCAGTTTTAGTTGAAAGACCTAAATTCAAATGGTTAGACGATGATTTGTTAATGCAAATTTTCCCTATACTAATTATGACAATTTTTTATGTGTCTGGATTAGGTCCAGAGTTACCAGTTTCTCTAGGGAGTGACTAAATGGAATTCACTAAATTTTATATTGGAATTTTGTACACAGTACTGATTATTTGCTCAATTGCATTTTACTTAAATAATTATTATATCATAGCTTCCTTATTGATTCTTGGCAATATGTTGCCAGGCTATAAATTAGCGATATCATTGATGGTGAAGCATGAAGATTAATTACAAAAACCGATGGGATAATATTCGAACTAATCTTGGCGAAATGGATGCATTTGTATCTGCACTACCTGGCAATACAAGATATTTAGCTAATTCTGATTCTCCTCCAGGCAGCCCTCCCAGTTCAACAATGAATTACGTTGTTATTCCAAAGAAAGGAGAGCCCATAGCTATAACCTCATCACTTGAAGAACATAGATGTAGGCATGAGTCTTCCGTGAAAGACATAAGATGTTGGACCACTTACCCAGATATTGAATCCGACGGTAAAAGTTCTTTAGATGTTCTTAAATCAACACTTTCGGATATTAAGGCTAAAAAAATATATGCGGATACTAAGATAAAACTAGGTAGATCTATTGGTATTTCAGTTAGTTCAAAAATAAATGAATTAAGATCAATCAAATCTAAAGAAGAGCTTGATAGAATTAAGAAAGCTATTAAGCATTCAGATTCCGGGCAATCCTTTGCACATAATTTGGTCGAGTCAGGTGAGGGCCTTACAGAGAAAGAGGTTAGTTCTGAGATAGATTATTTTATGGCAAGAAAGGGAATACAAGAGAATTCATTTGGTACCATAGTAGCTTCGGGCCCTAACTCAGCACATTCTCATCATTCAAATACAGATCGAAAATTTGAATTGGGAGATCCCGTTATCTGTGATTTTGGAGTTTTTTGGGACGGATACTGTTCAGATATAACTAGGACTTATTTTGTTGGAGGCTCTCCATCTGAAGAGTGGAATAAAATATATAATATTGTTATGGAAGCTAATAAGAGATCTACTGAAGCTTTGATTGAAGGCAGCACAGGTCATAAAGTAGACAAAGCAGGACGGGATTTCATTAGAAAGAAAGGATATGGAGCTAATTTTGTACATGGCACGGGACATGGCTTTGGATTAGAGATTCACGAATATCCTTCTATAACTTACAAATCTAGAGTTAAAATTGAAAATTCAATGGCGGTTACTATTGAGCCCGGCATTTATATTCCAGGGAAAGGCGGTATTCGTATAGAAGACGACGTTTTGCCTCACGGTTCTCATCCTATCGTTTTAACTAAGGCTAAAAAGGAGATATATTAGTGTCAGCCGCAAGTTTGGTTGTTAAAAGACTTCTTGAAAAGAAGCCAAAGACTAGACAAGATATACAACTAATTAAGTTGGAAGTTGCAAGAGAAGAAAAATTCGATGCAATACCTCCAAATAATCAACTTCTAGCTGAAATAGATCCTAAAGAAGAGCCTGAGTTAGCTAAACTATTAAGAGTAAAACCAATGCGTACAAGTGCAGGAGTCACTCCCGTTGCAATTATGACTTCGCCAGCCCCTTGCCCACATGGTACATGTACTTTTTGTCCTGGAGGGCCAAAGAATGATAGCCCTCAATCATACACAGGACACGAACCTGCAGCGAGAAGAGGTAAAAGGCACAACTATAATTCTAAGTCACAGGTTGAATCAAGATTAGAGCAATACATTAGAAACGGGCACCCTACAGATAAAATAGAAATAATAGTGATGGGAGGTACTTTTACATCAAGAGCCCCTGACTATCAAGACGAATTTTTAAAGGGTGCCTTTTCAACACTTAATGGTAAAGAATTGCCTCTTGAAGAGGCACTTCAAGTAAATGGAAATGCTAAACATAAATGTGTAGCTCTGACAATTGAAACTAGGCCAACAGAATGCACACCATGGTCTGTTTTTCAAATGCGAAAGCAGGGAGCCACACGAGTTGAGATTGGTGTCCAGTGTCTTGATGATGAAGTACACAGTAAATTAAATCGAAAACAGCTTGTTGAAGATGTAGTTAAGGCTACTAAATTGCTAAAAGAAGCCGGTTTGAAAGTCGTCTATCATTTAATGCCAGGGTTGCCAGGTATGAATCCTGAAAAAGATTTAAGAGATTTTAAAAGATTATTTGAAGAAGAAGAGTTTCAACCAGATATGCTAAAATTGTATCCTACTCTTTTGGTCAAAGGCTCTGCTTTGGCTCGTGATCCTGGTGATTTCGTTCCTTACGATACTGAAACAGCAGCCAGTTTAATTGCAGACCTTAAAGAGATAGTTCCTCCGTATGTTAGAATACAAAGAATTCAAAGAGATATTCCTAAGCCTCAGATTATTGCAGGAGTTATGAATTCGAATTTACGGCAATATGCAAGAAGAGAGTTGAAAGCAAGAGGCAAGAAATGTAATTGTATTAATTGTAGAGAGTTATGGAGAGCCCAGATAGATCCTTCAACTGCTGAATTAAAAGAGATTAAGTACAGGTCTAGTGGAGGTGACGAATATTTCTTGTCTTTCGAATCAGGTGCCAAACTATTGGGATATCTGCGTTTGAGATTAGATGAAAATGCTACAGTTCGTGAGTTAAAAGTTACCGGGCAGGCGGCAAATATAGGTAAAACAGGGACTGGCGTCCAGCATATGGGGCTAGGTAGTAAGTTAATGAAGATAGCTGAAGAAAAAGCTGCAGCTTATTCAAAAATTCGAGTAACACATGGGCCAGGTACGAGACTATATTATGAAAAATTAGGGTATGAATTGCAAGATTATTACATGGTTAAAGACTTGCCTTAATTTATGACCCTATCTAGTTTCAGCCAGGATATATCTAAAGTTGATTGGGATGAACACATAGATTATTTGATTAATAATCACAAAATAATTCCAACAAAAAAGAACCTATATTTATCATTAAAAAGGAAAATTTCTGAAAAGACAGAAGGCGTTAATTTTGGAGTTCTTTTATCAGGAGGGGTTGATTCCTCCATTATAGCTAAGATATGCAAAGACTTGGGTAGAGAGTTTCGATGTTTTTGTGTTGGTATCAGTGGTTCAAAAGATATTTTTCACGCCCGAAAAGTTTCAGATTACTTTAGTCTAGATTTAGTTGTTAAAGAATATTCTTTAGGTGAGGTAGAGTTATTGCTAAAAGAAGTGATTGATGTTCTGCCGATACCAGCTATAGAGGAAGATAATTACATTGAATACATCGTCAAGCTTACTGTTTCCGCAGTCAACTTAGGTTCTATGAGGCTTGGTAGTGAAGAGTTGTTCTTGTCTGGAATTGGAGCTGAAGAACTTTTTGCAGGATACGAAAGACATTCGAAAGCTGTCAAAGGAGGAGGCACTTGGAGAGGCATGAGAATTGGAGATCTGAAAGATGAAAGCATAAGTGGACTTAAGAGAATGTACAATCTTGTTTTTGAGAGAGATAAGTTAATTTCTTCTCACATCTCAAAATCATTATTAGCTCCTTACTTAGCGGATGACGTAATTATTCAGGCTATGAATATGGGAAATTATCAGAAGATTGATTCATTAAGCAATAAAAAGATTCTTCGAAATATAGCTTTGGACTTGGGGATACCAAAGGAATTTTCGAATCGCAAGAAGAAGGGTGCTCAATATGGAAGTGGATTTGATAAAGCAATCTTAAAACTTGCGAAGGAGAATGGTTTTAAGTTCAAAAAAAGATATATTGAAAGCTTAATGAGTGGGTAAAAAGTTGTTTGTGAATATTTTATAAGTAACTATCTTGGTAATATATTATGTTACAACACATTAATATCAAAAGAAGTGATGTCCTATGATTGGTGAGTCTGCACCTAATTTTACATTGAAAAATACATCTAAGGAAGATGTATCACTGGCAGATTATGCAGGAAAAACTGTCATTTTAGCATTTTATCCAGGTGCATTCACAGGTGTTTGCGATACTGAAATGTGTTCATTTCAAGATAATTTGTCAAAGCTAAATGAATCTAATTCTGATGTAATTGGCATAAGCGTTGATTCTCCATGGGCTAATGCTGAGTTTGCCTCTAAGTATAATCTTAAATTTGAATTATTGTCTGATATAGACAGGGAAGTTGTTGAAGCATATGATGCAAAATTTGTCGGTCTAGGTGGTATTGAAGGTTACGAAAGTGCTAACAGAGTAGTTGTAGTTATTGATAAAGAAGGTATAGTTAGACACAGATGGGTAGCTGAGAATCCTGGTGTAGAACCCGATTATGACGAGATAGTTTCTTTTGCACAATCACTTAGTTAGTCTATAATCTTAATCCTAGAATAAACTTAGACTGTCTGAATTAGCCATTCTGTCTAGAGTTTCCGTAACTATTGAAGTAGGGCCAAGCACTTCTTTCGCATGTAAGAACATGCACCTTATTTCATTTCTTTCCAAACCCTCAAGTGAAGGCATTATGTTGGATCTAATGACTCTGTCCAAGGCTAATTCTGGGCCATATTTCTTAATTGAATTAAATATAGTAACCATTGAATCGATAAGTAATGCGGGTCCAATTTTTCTAAAGGTACGTACTCCAAGAGGGGTTTCGTCGCCTCGTTTAGGTGGTTCGCCGGGTGCCAAAAATTTAACCAGTTTCTCGTGACAAGCGTACATGTTTCCATCATCGTCGTAGAAGTCAAATTTCTTTTGTGGGAAGTGTCGGCATTTTTCTCCAAATTTCCATAAACCATCACCATCCGGTCTGTCTGGAACTAGTCCAAGCTTTTTGAGCTTAAAGTAAACAAAAACAGGCATACGGTGGTATTCATCTTCAGGGAGAGGCAATCCAATTTCAACAAAAGCAAAACGTCGCATTAGAGCAAAACCAACGTTGAATAATGTATTTTTATCCTGAGTATTCATAGTTCCTATAATACGGAACTCTGGTGGCATCATGAATGGAGCTCCTCCAGTTTCTTTGTGCGTTAGTAAAGGTTGCTTATCTCTATACTCGAAAACAGTAAACAATTTACCAAATGCTTCATCAATATTCGCTCGATTAAACTCATCAATTACAAGATAGTGAGGTTTACCTCTTTCACGAATTGATTTTTCACATAATTTTGCAGCTTCAGCTACATATCCATCTTTGAAGTAGTATCCTCCAGAGTCATCAGGTGAGATACCGCCAATAACATCGAAATTAGACCATTCTGCATTCGCTGTAACAATAGTGTAATTTGGAGCCATGCTACCATTTGGTTGCTCAATTTCACCACACAATTTTGTCAATAATATGTTTGATAGTGCAGTTTTACCAGTTCCAGGTTCTCCGAAAAGCATAATGTTCTTACCAGAAGTTAAATGAGTTATTACTTCATCAACAGTTTCTTGCGTAGTAGAGTATGCTTCAGCTATTTCATGGAAATCTACATCGTAGTCAACTTCTATTGCCTGTCTGATTTCAACCGATTGATCCACAGTATCCATCATTGTTTTTTCAACTAATTCGAGATCAGGTGTGTGTTCTGTAGTGTGTTTAAGTTCAACTTGGAATTCATCGCCATATTCGTTCATTAAAAACTCCATAGCTGAGTCAACAGTCCACTCGGGCATTGCCTTTTGTTCCCCTGGAACAGATGGTGCAAAGGCATCCTGACGATTAGGCATTGCTGCATCACTAGCAATTGAAAGTTCACGCAATTTTTGTGATCCAAATCTGTAGCTTAGCCAGAAACCTACAGCTGTAACTAAAGCAGATAAGACGAGATTAAATTGCTCATCCCCGTCCTCAGGCCATTCAATGTCATTGCCTCCAAGAACTACTGGGGCAATAAATGTTCCGAAGAGAGCAAAAATTCCGGATGCAAAAATTACGAAATAGGCAACACCCATTGATCCAGCTTCACCTCTTCTTTTACGATAAAATGAAACCATTCCAATCGTTGCTACTCCAAGAGCCATGATAGTTAGTGCAGTATCATTTTCATCAAATCCCAAACCCCCGTCCTCACTAGTTACTACATTGAAAACTAGTATGAGAAATTGTAGACCAAGGCCAGAAAGAATCATGGAGAAGTATTTTGCTTCGTCAATATCATTAATCTTAGTATTAGAAATTAGCGAATTAGCAACTCCTAAGAAAAGGAAGGTTGCAGATAGTAGTAGTATCATGTTACTTCCATTTCCTAAGTCAAATGGTACGGCTTGCAAATTCTTATATCCTTTATTTTGACATTCTGTTCTTAAATCTTCTGGGACATTATTTTTTAAATCGAGAAGCTCAGAGGGAGTATATTCTCCGTCACAAATAGCGTAAGGGCCAAGTGAGTAATTATAGAAAACAGATGAAAACAATAATGCTGCAGCTATGATAAATATGTAGAAAGTAAGACTAGGAGGATCATTTAGTGAACGTCCTAATGAGGTTCTTATTAGTAAAACTCCTGAAGCTACAATCAATCCTACAGTACATACGAGGCCAATAGTTAGAGGTAATGCAAAAATAACGTTATTCAATAATCCGCCATATATTGCAAATAAAATAGTTTCAACAACTGCGAAACCTATAACTGGTATGATAATTGCAGTGTTTGAAACTTTGTTGTAAATGTAAAATGCAGTAGTCAACAGTATAAGATTAAGAATAATAAATGAAAAAGTACTAATAAATTTCATGTTGACTGGACAACCGTATCTTTCTTCATCATCGACAGTACCATTTTCGTTACGGTCAGTTAATTGAATATAATATCCTTCATCGTTAACTTCTTGAAACTCTTCGTAAATTTGACTATCCCAAATTTCACAGTTGAATGCTTCTCCAGAGAAAGGTTCAGCAACTCCCCTTCCAATTAGTACAGTAATTCCATTTATTTCCTTATTGTAGGGTGTAGTAGGTTTGTAACCATCTGAAGATTCTTGGTCAGTTCCAGGTACACTAGATACGGCCAATCCAATTACTCCTGAAAGTAATAAAATTGAAAGTACAACTATAGTTAAGGGTGCAATGTAATTCAATTCTCCTTTTGATAGGAATATTCCATCGAGTCTTTTGTTTAAGTCGCCAAATATTTTTCCCATGTCTGAGAACTGTTCAGTAAATTTTGTGAAACTACTTTCAGACTTTTCTTCTGAAGCTCCAGTTTCAGTAGCGCTTAGAGTCTCTTCCAATAATTTTTCTTCTTCACTTAATTCATTTGTCACTTCTGATTCAGGTTCGGTTTTTTCTACATCACCTAAACTCATTTCAGCAATATCAGAAGAAATATCTTCGGGAACGTCGACCGGCGATTCTTGTTGTGGAGTCTCTTTAACAGAAGGTTCAAAATCAGAACCACACATGCTACATGAAAGAGCACTATCCTCTTCTTCCATTTCACATACTGGGCAGACCTTCATAGCCGTTCACAGACTACTCCATTAAAATGTTATCTCATAGCTTTGTTCACACTAGTACTCAGTGAAAATCAAAAACTTTAAATAGAAGGTCTGGTAAAATCAACTCTATGAAAGAGCAATTACAACAAATACAAGCGGTAGCAGTTGTTACATTTCTTTGCATTCTAATTTCAGTGAATAGTACTGGAGATTACGGGAAATGGTTTGTAATTGACGGAGCAAGAGAAACCGTAGATCCTGTAACTGGAAATGTTACTCAATATAATACATTCCAGTATCACTATTATTTGGAATCATATTTACTGACAGATACTACTGGAAATAGTAACTCAGTTACTTACGATAGTCAAGACTGTATTTATTGTCTCAACAAAGTAGATTCCGCCAATAATGCTAAAATGACTGCGTACGCAGCAGGCCTTTTAGCTTTGGTAGTTGCTTACATGGCAAATAATGCAGTTAGTAGTCTACATCAGAATACTTTGAGGAGTGCGCTGAAGAATCTGAAATATTTTGCAATTATTGTCCTCATAGTAGGATTTTTGTCAACCTTTTTGTTTTACACCACTTGGTCAGATGCATTAATACAAGATGAAGTAGCACTTTCTTCAACAAATACTGAAGGTTCGGATTCGAATAAAGAGCTGGGTTGTATCAAAAATTTACTTACTTTTTATGGCGAGGGAAATTGTGAAGAATATGTTCAGCTACAAGCAGGGGAAGCTGATAGAATCACTGGAAGATTAGGGCCAGTTTCCTGGAGTCCAGGAATAGGTTTCTTTATTGTTTTGATAGGTACTGCTCTTACTGGGGGAGGAACGCTCTACATACTAGGAAATATCGATGAAGAATGGCAAGCGATTTTGAAAAAGCAGGAACTAATTGAAAGACAGCAAAAAATCCACGACGGAGAGTTAGAAAAAAGCAAAGAATTAATGCAAGAATTTGAAGATACTGAAGAAAGGTTGAAAGAGGCCGAAAAAAGAATTGAAGATGTTCGTGCTTCAACCAGTGACATAGATTATGACGGTATTGATGACTTAGAAAACGAATTAGATCGTATTACAGCCTTAAATCAGAGTGTGAATACACTTAATAGTTCTCTAGAATCTAAATTGAAAACTGCAAGAATTGCAACATCTGAAGTTGAGAAGAGAGCTAGAATGGCCGAGAAAGAGTTGCTAGATGATCTTTCCGCAAAGAGTAATCTTGAAAAAGAAATTGAAGATTTGAGAGCTAAACACGAAAACGATATGCGTCTTAGCGATAGGATGACCAGAGAAATAGGATCTCTAAGGACCATGAGTGACGACGCAGAAACTAAAGCCGTTGACGCTGAGAGGAAATTGAAATTAGAGAAACCAGATACAGTTAATGCTTTGGAGTCTTATGATTCAGTTAAAGCTTCATATGATAAAACGGTTCAAGAAAAGAACAATTTAGAAAAAGAGATTATGGAATTGGAACAACATACTTTAGAAGCTAATGAAAGGGAAAAATCGGCCCTTGCAGAAAGAAATGAGGCTATCAATAGAAGAAAAGAATTGGATAGAGAGGTCAAATTAATGGAAAAAAATAAGAAAAGAATTAATGATAAATTTACGACATTGACTACAAACTTAGAAAAGGCAAAGAAAGAACTTAATGACGCAAGAGAAAAGGCATCATTAACGATGAATGAATTAGATATTGAAAGGCAAACAATAATTGAACTCGAGCAAAGTAGTGAACAATTCAGGCAAAAAGAAAATGAAATACTTAGTATGACTGATTCGCTTAAGGAATTACAAGAGCAGGTTGACAATCAAAAAGAATCTAATAAGAAAATTGATGATGAATTAAAGATTGAAGTTAGGAGTAAAGAAAAGACTCAGAAAGATTTAGCAGCTTTAGAAAATGCATCACAACAAGTGAGTAAAGTTATGCAAACACTCAAGAAACAATTTGAGGATGCCAAAGCGGAACTAAACATTAGCATTGATGAGAGAAATAAGGCAGAGAGATTGCTAGAGGCTGAGAAGACAGAG
The DNA here is from genome assembly GCA_029977605.1 of Methanobacteriota archaeon. Classification (GTDB taxonomy): domain Archaea; phylum Thermoplasmatota; class Poseidoniia; order MGIII; family CG-Epi1; genus CG-Epi1. The sequence continues at coordinate 18,980 of JAPOKN010000002.1, read as the reverse complement.
CATGAAAAGCTAAAAGAAGATTTAGAATTCCTTCGAGGAACAACTATAGGCAGTGAAGAAGATACTGAGCGAAAGATTAAGGCGATGGAAATTGAAATACCGAAAGAAAGAGAAATGGCTGACGAAATGAATGCAGAGGTTCAGAGTCTTTCGGATAGTAACAAAGAATTGGAAGATAAAATAAAGGAAGCACGTATTGAAAGTTTGAATAAGCCTGTAGAAGCTGAATCATCTTCATCGACAGGAGCTTCTGTAGGAACTAGCCTAGTTGTTAAAAATTTGACAAAGGAAACAGAACACACTTTTGAATTAGTTAACCAAGAAGATGCAAATATTCCGCAAGGGAAAATACCGTTGTCAAACCCTATAGGTAAATCACTCGAGGGTTCAAAAGAAGGCGATGAAGTAAAAGTAGGCCCAACAACTTTTAAAGTTCTTAAAGTCAATTAAAGTGATTCTAAAATAGAGCATTCTTTTTGACGTGGTATGAATCATGTCTTACCAAAAGATAGCAGCCAAATGATGGATTGGTCCTGGGATAAATATATTCCTTTTTTCGATTATTTGGAGAATTCAGGTTTAACTTCAGAAAACATTTCAGACTGGATGAAGTATTGGTCTGATTTATCTGAACTAATTGGGGAAGTTGGAACCTCAGTATATGTTTCTACTACTGTGGACACTGCAGACGAAGAAGCTAAGTCTAGGTATCACAGATTTCTTGAAGACATAAGTGAAAATGTAAGTTCTAGAAACCAAACACTCAAAATAAAATTTTTAGAGTCCGAATTATCACCCGACAATTTTGAAATTCCCTTGAGAGGAATGAAAAGTGAAGTGGAGTTATTTTCAAAAGATAATCTTCCTCTTCACACTTCCGACGCGAAGCTATCAAAAGAATATGATGCGATTATAGGTTCCCAAACAGTAAATTGGGACGATGAAGAGGTTACGTTAACTCGATTATCTCCTGTCATGCTAGAAACAGATAGAAATGAACGTGAAAAAGCTTGGAAATTAGCTTCAGCCAGGAGACTTAAGGATAGGGATGAGATAAACCAAATTTGGAAGCAGATTCTCAAGATTCGTATGTCAATTGCTAAGAATTCAGGTTATGACGACTACAGAGCTTGGAGATGGGAATATTTGAAAAGATTTGATTACACTCCTGATGATTGCTTAACATTTCATGATTCTATCGAGAAGATCATTGTACCTTTAGCAAATAAATTACTTCAAAAGCGTAAGGAAGCACTTGGTCTCGACAAACTAAAACCATGGGACTTAAGTGTAGATATATTTGGAAGAGAGGCTCTTGTTCCTTTTGAAAATGCTAGTGAATTAGAAGAAAAATGTCATAATATATTTAGCTCAGTAGATTCTGACTTAGGCAATCATTTTGGGATAATGAGAAAGAAGGGCTTATTGGATTTAGGCAATCGTAAGGGCAAAGCTCCCGGTGGTTATTGTACTGAATATCCCTATCAACGTCTACCTTTCATCTTTATGAATGCCGTTGGAACACATAGCGATGTTCAGACGATGATTCATGAGGGCGGTCACGCGTTCCATGTCTTTGAATCTGCGGATTTACCCTACAACAGCCAAAGAGATGTTGGAATGGAATTTGCTGAGGTTGCATCAATGGCTATGGAACTTCTAGCTTCTCCCTTCTTGACTAAGAAAGATGGAGGTTTCTACTCTGAACAAGACTCTGCAAGGGCAAGAATTGAACATTTAGAAAAAGTCATTATGTTTTGGCCATATATGGCAGTTGTAGATGCATTTCAGCACTGGGCCTATACCAACCCCGAAGATGCGTTAGATCCAAATAATTGCGACGAGGAATGGACTAACCTTTGGAAAAGATTTCAAATGTCTGAGCACATAGATTATAGTGGATGTGATGACATAATTGCTACAGGTTGGCACAACAAGTTACACATTTACCATGTTCCATTCTATTATGTTGAATATGGAATGGCTCAGCTAGGTGCAATACAAATATGGGGTAATTCCTTGGAGGATGAAAATAAAGCTATTGAAGACTACAAAGCTGCATTAGGTCTTGGTGGCAATGCAACACTTCCAGATTTATATGAAGCTGCAGGAGCTAAATTTAGATTCGATGATAAGACTCTAGAGTACGCAGCAAGTTTAATAGAGGAACAGATTAAGGAATTGTCATGAGCGATCATACTGTTGAAGATTCTTTTTCCTCAGATCACAGCTGTTCTAATTGCAGTCCATCAAATAAGGCAGATATACAAATCAAGACAGATAATAAAAATTCAATTTTGAGCGGACTTCCAGTTCAAGACGAATTTGCACCTAATTCTATATGTTTCGGCTGCGGTCCTTCGAACAAAGACGGTTTACAGATCAAGTCTTATCGTTCTAAAGGCGGCCTTATTGCAGAGTTTGAGTGTGAGGAAAAACATCAAGCTTTTCCAGGAGTGATTAATGGTGGCATTATAGGTTCGCTGATTGACTGTCATGGAAACTGGACCGCAGCAATTGCAATAATGGATAAGAATAATTGGGAAAAACCACAATGCACTGTAACGGCTCAGTATGAAATTAAGTTAAAGAGGCCAACACCTCTAGGAATAAAGTTAAAACTAAACAGTAGAGTTTTAGCTTTACAGGAGGACCGGGCCGAAGTTATAATTGAGTTGAAAGCAGACGGTAAGACATGTGCTACAGGTCGGGGCTTATTTGTTGCAGTAAAAGAAGGCCATCCTGCATATCATCGCTGGCATTAATTGATGTCTGAATTAATAAACAAACTTTGGGAAAGGGCGATAAAAGAACATAATAGGGAAAATTATCATGAAGCTCATGAAATATTCGAAGATATTTGGCTTGAATTAGATAATCGTGACGAGAAAGATATAGTTCAAACATTAGCTCAAGTAGATGCTCTCGCTGTGCACATTGAAACTGGAAATTTGGGTGCAGCTCAAAGATTAATGAGGCAGTTACCTGAGTTATTGCATACATTTCCAGAAGATTACAGAAAAATTAATTTAATAGAACTTAGGGAATGGATTGCTGAAATGATTTTGTCAGTCCCAAATGCTTTAGATATTTCAGGAATTTCAAGTAAAGTGCCTCCTAAATTATTGAATTGCAGATAGTAAGTTTTCGTAGTTTTCAGGTTCTGCTGCACAGGAATCCTGCAATGGCTTTACCAGTTGGAAAAGAGCTGCTGCAGTTCCATTTTTTAAATCGAGAGGGTGCAATGAGCCGGATGTATAAGCCAACTCTAATTTTTCATATGATTCAAAACTTAAATTTCCTCCAAACTTTTCAGGCCTTTCAATTACTATGTTACCAAGTGCTGGTTCTAGTAAATGTTGCCAGAGATCTAGAACTGGATTTCCTTTTCTTTCAGGGGGGCAGTATGCCTTAGACAATTTCTTAGTTAGCTTTTTCTTATTATCGTGAATTAACAAGGTTCCTGTTGGGTCTGATTTAGACATTTTAACATCGGTATCCATTCTACCAGGTCCAGATAGCGAACCAAGAAGTGGTGTATGGAGTGCAACAGGTTTTCGCAGTTTCAATTTATCAGCAGCATCTCTTGCCAACATGTGTGCGTGTCTTTGATCCATCCCTCCAAGTGCCAAATCCGCATCTAAAGCGTAGATGTCAGTAGCTTGCATAGCTGGATAGAAAAATTTAGACATGTCTTTATCACCTTCTTTTTCGTCTCTTCCCATTATCGATAGCGCTCTACGCATTCTTTTCAAGCTACTTACTTTAGAAACACGAAGAACCATTTCCCAGTAACCATCTTGGTTAACGACTTCACTTGCAGTTTTGAACTTAACCCCTGGGCAAAATATGGAAAACATTTGTCTTTGATACTCTACACCTGCATTCAAGTTATCCCAACTACCTCCGAGTTTATCATTAATGTATCCGTGCCAATCAGCTAAAAGTATTGTGACTTCAAAACCAGCATCAACAAGTTCTTTACATTTTAGCATGGGAACTAGAGACCCAGCATGCAATAATCCTGAGGGCTCAAATCCGACGTAAGCTCTTGGAGTTTCTTTATTTGCAAGCAAATTATCTAATTCATCTTCGGTAACACATTCTGAAACTCCTCTCATTACAAGTGACTTACGTTCAGACATATTTATACCGAAACAAGCCATTAATTAACTGCTTTGGTTTCTCATAGGCTACCAAAAAAGTATTTAAACGTGGTTAGATAGGTATGTTAGAGTTAATATGTCTGAATCGAATCCCGAAGTTCTCAAAGCAGTCCGTCTTCTTGTTGGCGACATCGTAAATAAAGAGAGATACGTAATGTTACCTGCAGAGCCAGGTGAAGGTGACCCCGTTCTTGGAAAATTTAGAACAGTAAGTGATGCGAAAAGATTTGCAAGTCGCAGCGATATTACTGAATTTTCACTTTGGACAAGGTTGAAAGTTGTTGGTGGAGGCTCATTAAAAGAAGATTTTAATGATTCTGATGATGAAGAGGAAATCGACGATGACTTGGGCGACTTGTTAGATGATGATTCTGATTTACCTGATCTTGAAGAAGATGCAGATTTAGATGAACTTCTATGAGTAGCGATATAATAATACACCAAACATCTGGGAAAAATTTCAAGGGCTCTACATTTATTTGTGGTTTACCTGGTGTTGGCTTAGTTGGTAATATAGTAGCAAACTTTTTGGTTAATAATCTTAAGCTAGAGCAAGTAGGAATTATAGATGGTGCAGCATTCCCTTCGATATCTGTAGTTAAAGAGGGCATTCCTAATCATCCTATGAGGCTTTACGCTGGTGAGCAGATTTGCAACAATGGGAAATGTAACCAAATAGTCATATGTGTCAGCGATTTTGTTCCACCTGTTTCTGCAACAAAAGAATTGGTTGACTGTATATTTGATTGGGCCAAAGAAAAAGGATGTACGAGCTTTATAATTGGCGAAGGATTTTCAATTCCCCAGAAAGTTGAGAATAAGGAAAGTATTGTTTACGGAGTAAGTTCTACGGAAGCTTCAAAAGATTGGATAAGTAATGCTAAAGTAACTCCTTTTGAATTTGGAACGATTGGTGGTTTCACTGGAGTTATGTTGAATCAGGGCAGATTACGCTCGGTAAACGTTTTGGGTCTTCTTGCTGAAGTTGAAGAAGATATTCCAGATGCTCTTGCAGCTTCCAAGATTATTGAGGCAATAGATAAATTATTATTAGAGATTGACTTAGATCCAAAGCCCCTCCTTGAGGAAGCAGCTTCTCTTGAAAAAGAGTTACAGAAAGTGACTGAACAAGTGCCATCAGATACTAACAATTCAATTCCAAGATATATTGGATAAGTTTAAAACAACATATATTTACACATAATCGTGAGCAGAAATTTAGAGGAAGCTAAATTTTCAGTAATTTCAGACATAAATAAAATATTTAAGGAGAATAATTACCCTATACTTCCCATAGATGAGAATCCTATTCAAGGCGATATCTCCATAATTTGCTTTCCTGGGGCTCAAGCTTTAAAGAAAAGTCCTCAAGAAGTTGCAAAAAATGTTTCAGAGATGATATATGATATTGAATTAATTAAAGAAACTTTTGTGGTTAAGGCTTTCTGTAATATAGTTCTAGATTGGGAACTTTTATCGGAAGATATATTTGCCGATATTAATCTTAGTGAATATGGAAGAGGAGTCTCAAAGGCAAATTCTATTTTATTAGAGCACACTTCAGCTAATGCAACAGGTCCTTTCCATATGGGTAGGGCACGAAATCCAATTATTGGAGATAGTGTTTCTAGACTTCTTAAATATTATGGATATAAAGTTTCAACAGAATATTATGTAAACGATACAGGTAGGCAAGCCGCTACAGTTGCTTATGGAATTAAAAATTTTAAGGGAGGGGATTCTAATAAACAAGATCACAGATTAGTCGAATGTTATAGGCAGGCCTCTGAAGCCTTAAAGAGCGATGAAAACATTAAGTCTAAAATTTATAAGAAAATGGAGCTTATCGAAAGCGGAGATAAAGAAGCATTAATGGAAGTTAAAGAGGCTGCAGAAATGATGCTTTCTGGTATGAAATCATCACTTAAGAGATTAAACGCTGAGGCAGATTCGTATTTCCATGAATCAGATTTAATTCTTGATGGTAGCGTTAATGTAGTGATTAAATCTCTAAAAAAGAGTAACATATGTGCTGAAGAAAAAGGTGCTTTTTACCTTAATTTAGAAGGCAAGAACATTGCAGGCAGGAATCAAAAGTTTTTCTTTACACGTAATAATGGTTTAAGCTTGTACACTACTAGAGATATAGCCTATCATCTCAATAAATTTACTAGATTCAATAAAGCACTCAACATTTTGGGTGAAGATCATAAACTCCAAAGTAATTTATTGAATATAGCACTTGAAGAATTGGATTCTAATAAGCCTGACAATTTATTTTATTCATTTGTTAACCTTCCAGGAGGAAAGATGTCGACCAGAGCTGGGCGCGTTGTATACTTAGATGATATGATGGACCAAATTGTTGGGGCTTCTCTTGAAAGGCTAAAAGAAGTAGATATGTCTGATAATCAAAAACGCTTACTTTCAGAGAAAATAGGAATCGGTTCATTGAGGTACAATGTGCTTAAAGTTCAACCTGAGAAAGGCTTCACATTTAGTATAGATGATGCATTAAGTATACAGGGAGACTCAGCACCTTTTGCAATGTATTCTCATGCGAGGATGTCCTCAATTTTACGTAAATATGGAGAGAGTATTCCTGATTTCAAACTTGAAAGCGATTTAGTTGAGTCTGAAATAGAACTTATTAGAACAATGGCTAGGTGGCCAAAAACTGTTGAATCGGCAGTAGATAAGTTTGCAATTCATATAATCCCAAATTATGTTCACCAATTGTCTTCTAAATTTAATAATTTTTATCGAGATTGTAAGGTAATTGGAGATACTAATGAAGCTCTTAGAATTAATTTAGTAAACACTTCTAAAAGAATTTTATTTGATGCATTAGATATTCTGGGAATTGAAGCCCCAGATAGAATGTAGTGGTGGTGAGGGAGAGATTCGAACTCCCGTGGTCGCGATCTGCAGTCGCGTGCATAGCCGGGCTCTGCCACCTCACCTAATAATTATCCAGTAAAGGTAGGATATTAATTATTAGTTACTACTTCTAGCTATAGTTCTTGAGATGTCTGTACTATTCATTTTCTTTTTCATATCGCTTAAAAGATTCTTATAGTGTGAGATTTGTTCATTTATTCTTTCTATTTCAGTTTTGTCGGCATCGCCTCTATCAAAACGTACTTTTACTTTTTCTCTACGATTTTCCCATTTCTCTAATTCATTTAGAACTTCAATGATCTTATCCTCGACACTTTTCATATTTACATGAACCTTATAGTTTCTAAGTTGCTAGGAACTCTAGCATCAAGCCTTACCTTTCTTCTAATATCATTGGCAAATTGCTCACATTTTTGAGGATCTCCGTGGTTTAATAGAACAATTTTAGGCCTTGGTCGAATTGTTCTTAAATATCTCATTAATTGTCTCTTATCGCTGTGTCCGGAGAATCCTTCACAAGTTTCTATGTTCATATTAACTTTGACTGGAATAGTGCCTCCCTTCTCACGGTCATGTAAGTGTATTTCTTTTGCACCTTGCTGCACTCTTTGACCCATTGTTCCTGCTGCTTGATATCCAACAAACACCATTGTGCTATTGAAATCTGGTGCCCAATGCCTCAGATATTCCATTACAGGTCCCCCGTTAACCATGCCAGATGTTGCCAATACAATAGCAGGTTCTTCTCTGCCGCATATTTCTTGTCTCATTTCGGTGCTTTCTACTTTATTAAAAATTTCAGATCTAAAAGGGTTGTCTTGATTTTGGTAAACTTTATTTCTTAGATTATTATTCAAGTATTCTGGATAGGCCGAGTGTAGGGCAGTAGCTTCCCATATCATTCCGTCAAGATAAACGGGCATATCTTTCAATTTCCCTTCTGAATGAAGCTTTTCCAAAACAAGCATGACTTCTTGTGACCTACCTACGGCAAACACCGGAATCAAAATTTTACCTTTTTTCTCAACGGTTCTATTAATTATTTCATATAGTGTACGAGAACCTTCCTCTCTAGCCGGTTGGAAATCGTTGTAACCTCCGTATGTGGATTCCATAATTAACCCTTCAAGTCTTGGAAAGTGATTTACTGCTCTGTCGAAAAGCCAAGTATTTTCAAATTTAATGTCTCCTGAAAATACAAGGTTGTATTGCCCGTCACCTACGTGAAAATGAGCTGCGGCAGAGCCTAATATATGTCCTGAATTATGAAAAGTTAACTTCAAATCCGGTGAAACGTCAGTAGTGTCTCCATAATTTAGAGGTATGGTGTTTCTTATTGCTTGCCGTATTTGTTCGGTATTGTAGGGAACTTTTTTACCTTCAGAATTCTGAATTTTAATAAAATCATTTTGTAGTAACGAAGATAATTCTCTTGTTGGTGGAGTGCAGTAAATGGGCCCATCGAAACCATAAACGAAAAGCATAGGTAAAAGAGCTGAATGATCTAGATGTGCATGTGTTAATACTACAGCATCTATTCCTTCCAAAGGAGTTACTTCTGGAGCACTCAAAAATGGGCTTGGTTCTTTCTCATTGCCAGGGTTAAATCCACAGTCTACCAAAACTTTACTGTCTTTTGTCATCAAAAGATGACACGACCTTCCGACTTCTCGATATCCTCCAAGAGCTGTAACTCTTACGTGTTGCTCACCGGGAATTGTATCTCTGAATATTTTTTTGCCAACCCTTGTTAAGAATTTCTTACGCCCTTCAGCCACTTTATCTTCTAACATATAATTTCTTATGTCTTTCAAAGTTCGTGACTCCATTGGTGATGATCTTATTATGACTGGATTCCATCCGATTTCTCTTCTAATTTGGTTCAAAACAACGCCGTGTTTTCCAATAGCTCTTCCAGGATTAGTAGCTTCTAAAATTACATCACCATTTATTTCGTCAAACCTCGTATCGACAATTCCAGCTTCGTCTGGCAATATTTCCTTAAGTTTCTGTTTAGCAGCTATAATTGGCTTTCTAACACTAGAATCAGCTTTGATTACTATTCTTTTCCTTACATTCTGGGCTAATTTCCGGATTAAATCATTATTGTCGGAAAATATTTCCAGATTTGGTGTATACAGTACTACGTTCGAAGCTTCCACTTTCACATCAGTGAATGTGATAGTGTCTGGAATAACTTCGGTTGCGACTTTCTTTACTAATTTAATTACGTCCTCTACGGCCATTTGACCTTCCTTAATTGTTGACTTTCGTCTACAAGTTAGCTTGAATTTTTTCTATTTCTTCAAAAGAAACGCTGTGGTATCCTTTTGAATCAATAACACACATTGAGATGCCATCTCCCGAAGCTGAATCTCTTTTCATAGCTGCAGTTAATGCTCTTACTCCCAATTCTTTTCCTTCCTTGACAGACATATTTTCCTTAAATCTGTCTTCTAAAACACCATATACAAAAGGTGATCCGGATCCAGTTGTCTGGAACTTATCAGGTATCGATCCTCCGGCTGCGTCAAGTGAGTAAACGTGACCACCTTCAGAATCTATTCCTCCGAGTAATAATTGAACCCAAAACGGCATATATCTTCTTCCATTCATTATGTTAGCCATTAAAGTTGATGCAGCTTTTAGAGACATGTGTGTACCATTTTTAAGTTCATAGAGTTTGACTTCAGCTGAAAGCCATCTTGCAAGCATTTGCGCATCTCCTACTAACCCAGCAACGGTTAATCCCATGTTATCTGATATTCTGAAAAGCTTCTTTGTTGTTTTGTGACCAATCAGGTTTCCCATTGTAGCCCTCATCTCTGTAGCCATCACAATACCGTCCTTACAAACTAATCCTATGGTTGTTGTACCTTTTTTCAAATCTTTTTCTGACAAAAAACTCCTCCACGAGTAAAACTAATGATTCATCGGAACCAAGTATATTAGATTAATGCTAGTAGTAAAATCATAAACAATAGTTAAATATCGGTCACCAATCGACACTAGAGGTAAGTAGTGTTTAAAGCCAGAATTAAAGCAGATAGCCTGAAAGAATTTATCGGAACAGTAGGATCATTAGTCGATGAAGCAAAAATAAATGTTAGTGAAGACGGTCTTCAAGTGAAAGCTGTAGATCCTTCTCATGTAGCGATGATTGAAGCTAACCTTATGAAAACTGCTTTTGATAGTTTTGAAGTTTCAGATATTCAAATGGGCTTAGATATTGATAAGTTTAAGAGTGTGTTAACTATGGCCGGTAAAGATGAAATGGTTATCCTTGAGAAGGATGATGAGCTAAATAGATTAGTAGTTAACATTGGTAATTTAACGAGAGCTATGCCTTTACTTGATACTTCGGGCATGCCAGATCCAAAGGTTCCTTCGCTCGATTTACCTGCCAAAGTGAGTGTGGCTTCCGGTGAAATAGGGCAGGGAATCAAAGCTTCAAAAGCAGTCTCTGATCACATTGCCCTCTCAACTTCAAAAGATAACTTTAGGTTAGTATGTGAAGGTGATAATCAGAACAGGGTAGATTTATCACTTGGAATCGACCAGCTCGAAAAGTTAAGTTCCTCAGAAGATTGTACTTCATTATTTTCATTAGAATATTTTTCTTTGATGGTTAATTCGCTTCCAGCAGATCGCATACTTCACATAATGTTAGGTTCAGATCTCCCAGTTAAGATTGACGCAGATTTAGCAGTTGACGATGTTACTGGTGCTCAAGGTAATGTTAAGTTTTTACTTGCGCCTAGAATAGATAGAGATTAAATGTCAAACAAACATTTCCTTCATATCTCAGACTACAGTAAAGAGGAATTATGGAATATTCTTAATTTATCAAAAAAAGTAAAAGCAAAATTTCATAATAGAGAAGATCATAAAGTTTTTCACAATAAATCGTTGGCAATGATATTTGCTAAGCCTTCTGCACGTACTAGGGTTTCTTTTGAAACTGGTTTTGAATGGATGGGTGGACATGCTTTGTTCTTAGGTCCAAATGATATCGGAATCGGCAAGCGTGAGGCTATCAAAGATATCTCTAGAGTTTTTAGTAGGTACAATGATATTGTAATGGCCCGTCTTTTTGAACATGAACATATTTTAGAGTTAGCCCAACATTCTTCAGTTCCTATAGTAAATGGTTTGACTGATTACAATCATCCTTGCCAAATAATGGCAGACATATTCACTATTTGGGAGCATCTAAATGACATTGATAACGCAAAAATAGTTTACATGGGAGATGGAAATAATATTGTGCATTCATGGCTTCATTTATCAATGAGATTTCCTTTAGATTTTGTTTGTTGTTGTCCTGAAGGCTATGAGCCTGATAAGGATTTGGTGGAGAAGGCCTTGAATTCAGGAGTTTCCACAATAACTATCAGCCATGACCCAGCCACTGCTGTGGAGGGTGCAGACGTGATTTACACAGATGTCTGGGCTTCTATGGGTCAAAAAGAAGAGGCTGAAGAACGTGAAAAAGCTTTCAAAGATTTTCAAGTCAACCAGACGTTAATGGATCTAACTGGTAAAGAAACACTTTTCATGCACTGTTTACCTGCAGAAAGAGACAGAGAGGTTACAGACGAAGTTATGGAATCTAAAAGTTCTATAGTATTTGACCAAGCTGAGAATAGAATGCATGTTCAAAATGCAATAATGATTATGTTGAGTGAAAAATGGAAATAAAAAAGATAGGAGTTATTGGGGCTGGCCAAATGGGTGCAGGTATTGCTCAAGTTTGTGCCGCAATAGGTAAAGTCGTTACTTTGTGCGATATAAAGGAAGAATTTGTGGATAATGGTATCGTTACGATTAAAAAAAATCTTGAGAGAAGTGTTTCGAAGGAACGCATTAGTCAACACGTAATGGATGAGACTCTTAGCAGAATCTCAACAAGCTTATTAACAACGGATCTAAAAAATAGTGATATTGTAATAGAAGCAATTATTGAAGATGTCGATATCAAGAAAGCCTTATTCTCAGATTTGGGAAACATTTGTGATCCTACTACCATTTTAGCTTCAAATACTTCTAGTATTCCAATAGGAATCTTAGCTGAGGCAAGTGGAAGGCCAAGTAAAGTAGTTGGAATGCATTTTATGAATCCAGTTCCAGTCATGAAACTAGTAGAAGTAATTAGGGCTACTGGGACTTCTGATGATACATTTGACATGACTTTCAAATTGGCGGAAGATTTACACAAAGTTCCAGTTTTAGTTAATGATTTTCCTGGTTTTGTTAGTAATAGAATTTTGTTACCAATGCTTAATGAAGCTATGTTTTGTGTGATGGAAGGTGTTGCTGAACCTGAGGCTATAGATACAGTTATGAAGCTAGGAATGAGTCACCCCATGGGTCCTTTGACATTAGCCGATTTTATTGGTTTAGATACTTGTTTAGCAATAATGGAAGTACTTCATAAAGACTTAAATGATGATAAATATAGACCATGTCCTCTTCTAGAAGAGATGGTTAAAGGCGGTAAACTGGGTAAGAAGTCCGGTGAAGGTTTCTACAAATACTAATGTTTTAAGTATAAGTACCATTTAACATTGATATGTCAGAAAAGAAAAAAGATGCAATTGAGTCTTTAGGTTTGGATGAAGCACTCGCAGATTTAAAATTTTTAGCTCAGAAAATATCCGACATGTCTAAAGATTTAGCAAAAAAAGCAGTGGATAATGCTGAAGGAGTTACTGACAAAGTTGGAGACATTGTAGATTCAACAGGAGATGTCTTGATTACAGCTGGTGAAACTATTAAACAAACTAAAAAAATGTTTGATAAAGATTAGTTCTTCCACTTGATGTTACAGCCCATGGAAGGTATTTGCATAAATTCTATTTCCTTGCCGCTTAATGTAGCCTCTATAGCCATTTTTAATTCTTCACGAGTAACGCCTTCAGGCTCTTTCCAGTTATCATCGAGTCTTCCTCTATATTTTAATTTTCTATCTGCGTCATAAAGGAAAATATCAGGAGTACAAACTGCACTGTATGATTTTGCAATATCTTGTGTTTCATCAAATAAGTATGGAAAGGGATAATTCTTGTTCTTAGCTTGTTCAGCCATTTTTTCTGGTGAATCAGCAGGGTAGTTTTCGGCGTCATTTGAACTAATTAGAACGAAATCTACATTTGTAGAGTAATTATTAGCTAGTTCTATTATTCGATCTTCTACAGCCTTTGCATATGGGCAGTGATTGCAAGTGAAAATGACTACGAGAATTTCATTTGTAAAATCATCAATAGATAAGTTCGTTCCATCAATATTCGGCAAGTTAAAGTAAGGGGCCTTTGAGCCCAAGTTAACCATAGTTGACTCAGTTAGTGCCATAATATCGTATTGAGAGAGGTATTAAGAGTATTTCTTTTAAACCATGCTAAATACGGCATATACTATGAAAGCTACAGAAGACATATTTCGTGCTTATGATATCCGAGGCGTTTATGGAGAAGAATTGGACGCTGAAATTGGTGAAAGAGTAGGCTTAGCTTTTGGTAATTTTTTGAGAAAGCAGCACAATGGTGGAAAAATCTCTATTGGTTGTGATGCTAGAGTTAGTTCTCCTGAACTACAAATGGCAGTTTCAAAAGGAGCATCTAGGGCTGGTTTTGATGTGGATATTATTGGCATGGTTCCAATTCCTGTTGCAAACTATTTCACTTGGAAATCAAATCTTAATTCGGAGGAATATGTTGCGGGCGTTTACATAACTGCAAGCCATAACCCTGCAGAGTATAATGGGATAAGGTTTCGACATCCTGATGGGACTGGTTTTACTGAAGGAAACGTGGAAATCAAAAGAATATTCTTCGAAGATAAATTAATTGAATATAATCAGGGATCAATTAGTGACTTATCATCTGAAGAAGTTTTAGAGGATTACATGAAGTTTGTCTCTACGAAGGTAGGAAATTTGAATGGCCTTAAGGTGGCTCTGGATCCAGGTAATGGAGTTGGCTGTGTTGTAGTCGATAGGATTTTTCAGAGATTGGGTGCTGAAACCTTCAGTATTAACAATACGCCAGATGGTACTTTTCCTAACAGGCCTTCTGAGCCAGCTCCTAAGAATCTAGGAGATTTAATCAAGGTTATGGACAATGGTGAATTTGATTTTGCAGTTGCTTTTGATGGGGATGCAGATCGTTGTGTGTTTATTGATGAAGAATCAAATCCAGTTTCAGCAGAAAAAATAGGTATTATAGTTTCGAAAAGTTTGATAACTCCAGATTCAAACAAGGTACTAGCCGGTGTACCTTGTTCGATGATTTTAGAAAAAGAAATCCCTAAGATTGGAGGTGAACTAATCTGGATTCGTGTAGGAGATGTCTTCGTATGTGAAGAATTGAAAAAGCATAATGCAGCAATCGCTATGGAGATTTCAGCTCACTTTTTCGCACCTGGTCTGACTGAGTTCATATTTGATGATCCAATTATATTTAGCTTGAAATTGGCAGAATTTATAAGCAATTCATCTAAAACGCTTGGAGATTTTTCTAAAGAAATTCCATCATATCCTTACGAAGAGTTAAAATTCAAGTGTCCAGATTCTATAAAATTTAGCGTAAATACAGATCTTGAGAAAACATTTACAGATATGGGATATAAAGTTGAAACAATTGACGGAGTCAAAATTTGGCTGGATGGTGGTTGGGTTCTATTGAGGCCATCAAATACTCAACCAGTAATACGTATGTTTGTAGAGGCTACGGATAGTAATAGGTTAAACGAAATAAAAAGTGAATTTAAAAACTATTTTGATAAATCTGTAGAAAAATTTATTGTTTGAAGACTTAGTTCTTCCAAGCACTTTTACTATTTTGTTTATAGTAATTGTAAGTTTTTCTTTGGCCTTTTATGCAAATTTTTCTAAAGTTCTAGATAAAGGTGGTTCAGTTCTTGCATTTTTAATCTGTTTTATTTCTGGTGTTTTTGGACATTGGAGTTGGCTTTTAATTCTCCTTCTATTTGTTGGAAGTTCCTTTTTAGCTACAAGATTCGCTATTGTTTACAAAAAAGCTTTAGGTGTAGAGGAGAGTGATGAAGGCACTCGTGGCGGTTCAAATGTTATTTCAAATGGAATATTACCGCCTCTCATTGCCTTAGCATATAGTTTCGGGCTTCTTTCGCCTGAACAAGCTTTGTTGGCTTTCACAACGTCTATGGCAGCTGCAAGCGCAGACACTATGGCTAGTGAAATAGGCGTCCTTTCTCCATCTCCAGTTTTGATTACCAATCCAAGGAAAGTAGTTGAACCTGGAGTCGATGGGGGCATATCATTTGAAGGTTTGACAGCTTCATTTCTATCATCAGTGTCAATTTCTATGCTAGCTTATGCGGGTTTTCTTGTATTAATTGAAGACAAACACGCTTTTTCTGCATCAATTGAGTTAAACTATCTCTTTATTTCCGTATTTTTTGGTTTTTTTGGTAGTGTAATCGATTCTTTTCTTGGTGCAACGTTACAGAATAGAGGTTTTTTATCAAATAATGGAGTTAATTTAGTTTCAATTTCTGCCTCAGTTATGCTTTCGCTAGTCTTTTTAGAGGTTCTTTAGTCTTTTTGAACGTATTTTTATATATTCGTCTCTTAACTCGTCTAAAGATATAAATGTTACCAGGAAATTCACCAGTAGTCATCCTGAAAGAAGGAACTCAAAGAGACAGCGGAAAAAAAGCCACACAGAATAACATTGCTGCTGCTAAAGCAATTGCTGAAGCAGTCCGATCTACACTAGGCCCTAAGGGTATGGACAAGATGCTTGTTGATTCTATGGGTGATGTGATAATAACTAATGATGGCGTTACTATTTTGAAAGAAGTTGAAGTTCAACACCCTGCAGCTAAAATGATTGTTGAGATTGCTAAAACACAAGACTCTGAGTGCGGAGATGGCACAACCACTGCAGTTATTCTTGCTGGTGAGCTTTTGAAAAACGCTGAAGAATTAATGGATAAGGGAGTTCATCCAACGGCTATATCTAATGGTTATCGAAGAGCCTCAAATGAATCGTTGGAGCTTCTTGATAAAATCTCCAGAAAGGTTAGTCGTTCCGATGTTAAGACATTGAAATCAATCGCTATAACTTCAATGACAGGTAAATCTTCTGAAGCTAATGCGGATTTTTTGGCAGATTTAACTGTAAACTCTATTAAGGCTGTTGCAGAGAAAAAAGAAAAAAATAGTGTTGAGGTAGATCGCTCTAATATAAAAATTCAGAAAAAGCAAGGAGGTTCTATTGCAGATACCGAGCAAGTTTCAGGTATAATAATGGACAAAGAACCAGTTCATACGGACATGCCTAGAAATGTTAAGAAAGCAAAGGTAGCTTTAATTGATGCTCCTCTCGAAATTAAGAAGACTGAAATTGAATCTAAAATTCAAATTAACGATCCTTCTCAGATTCAGGCTTTTTTGGATCAGGAAGAATCTACTATCAAAAAGATGGTCGATACGATTTCAAAATCTGGCGCAAATGTTTTGATCTGTCAAAAAGGTATTGATGATTTGGCTCAGCATTTCCTTGCTAAAAATAATATCATGGCTATTAGACGAGCTAAGAAATCGGACATTGATGCATTATCTAAGGCTACGGGCGGTAGAGTTATATCTAATATTGATTCTATGAGTAAGAAAGATCTTGGTTTTGCAGGTTTGGTTGAAGTAAGAAAAATTGGGGACGATGATATGACTTTTGTAACAGATTGTAAAAATCCTAAAGCTGTCAGTATTTTGGTTAGGGCAGGAAGCGAACATGTAGCAGATGAAATTGAACGAAATCTTGACGATGCAATTGGTGTTGTTTCTTTAGTCTTTAAGGATGGTAAAATTGTTACTGGCGGGGGCGCCGCAGAAATTGAGTTAGCTTTGAAATTGAGAAAGTTCGCTCCAAGAGTAGGTGGTCGAGAGCAAATGGCAATCGAGGCTTTTGCCAATGCGATTGAAGTTGTTCCAAGTACATTGGCTGAAAATGCAGGATTGGACGTAATTGATACATTGATGGGGCTGAGGAAATCGCATACAAAAAAAGGGCGTAATCAACATGCCGGCCTAGATGCATTCACAGGAAAAGTTGTTAACATGCAATCAAGAAATGTTGTTGAACCTTTAAGAGTTAAGACACAAGCTGTAAGCAGCGCTACAGATGTAGCAACAATGATTTTGAGAATTGATGATGTTATTGCGTCAAAGCAACCTGAAGGTCCTGAGCCTGATGGTAGCGATGGCATGGGCGGAATGGGCCCAGGCATGATGTAACATTAGTTACGTGAGGGTTCCGGAGCATCTGGATTGATATTCAGATTTTTCAAAGCTTTTTCAGCTTTGCTTTTATTTATTTTTCCTTCTCGTAGAAGAGAACTAATTGCAGCTGCGGCAATGTATTGATCATCTATTTCAAAATATTTCCTCAAATTTTCCCTAGTATCGCTTCTTCCAAAACCATCAGTTCCAAGTGTTGTATATTTTCCAGGGATCCAACTTCTTATCATATCTGGTACAGCTTTCATGTGATCAGTAGCTGCAACAGTAGTCATTTCATTATTCTTCATAACTTTAGTAATATAGGGTATTTTGGCTTTTTTCATTGGATTTAAATTATTCCATCTTTCACATTCAATTGCCTCTCTTCGGATACCTCCAAAACTTGTAGCACTCCATACCTCACAATTAATTCCTAAATCGTTTAATATTTTCTCAGCTTTCAAAACTTGTTTCATTATCGGTCCACTACCTATCAGCCTAACTTGTGCTTTAGAAGAGCCCTTAAATTTGTATATTCCTTTCAAAACGCCCTCTTGACAATTCTTTGGGATAGGTGGCATTTGGTAATTTTCATTATAGAGAGTTAAATAGTAAAAAATATCCTCATTATTATCATACATTCTTCTAAGGCCTTCTTTAACGATTATTCCAATTTCGTAGGCGAAAGCTGCATCATATGACAGACAGTTAGGAACTGTGGTGGATGTTAGAAGACTGTGTCCATCTTGGTGCTGAAGTCCCTCTCCGTTTAGCGTAGTCCTTCCTGCTGTAGCTCCTAATAAAAATCCTTTAGTTCTAGAATCTGCAGCGCACCATATTTGATCGCCAACTCTTTGAAATCCAAACATTGAGTAGTAAATGTAGAATGGTATAGTAGGTTTACCCACTGTAGAATAAGCCATGCCTGCGGCAGTAAAGCTACTCATTGCACCGGCTTCAGATATTCCTTCTTCCAAAATTTGGCCGCTTTCAGATTCCTTATAGCTCAATAATAATTGTGAATCAACGGGAGTGTAAATTTGTCCTTGCGCATTGTATATTTTGAATTCCGTAAACAAAGCTTCCATCCCAAAAGTTCTGGCTTCGTCAGGTACTATTGGGACTATCAGGTTTCCAATCTTGTCATCTTTCATAAGGTTTCTAAGTAATCTTACAAATGCCATGGTAGTCGAAACTTCTTGTTCTTTCGGTGTCCCCTTGTCAAATTCAGTAAAAGCGCTATCTTTAGGCATATGAAATCCACTGTATGTACTTTTTCTTGTTGGTAAATATCCGCCCAGTGCGTTCCGTCTATCTCTGAGGTATTTTATTTCTTCACTGTCAGAAGATGGTTTGTAGTAAGGCATCTCTTCAAGTTCAGAGTCTGTAAATGGTATTTCTAATAAATCTCTAAAATATGCCCAGTCAGATTTTTCCAGTGATTTCTTCTGATGAGTCATATTACGTGCTTCAAATCCCTTCCCCAGAGCCCACCCTTTCACGGTTTTAGCCAGAATTACTGAAGGTTGTCCAATGTGTTTTGTAGCTTCATTATAAGCTGAGAATAACTTGACTGAATCGTGGCCCCCTCTTCTTAATTTAGTTAGTGCTTTATCGTCCAAATGTTCAACTAATTTTTTTAACTCTTCCTC
>JAPOKN010000060.1 GCA_029977605.1 Methanobacteriota archaeon | reverse complement strand
AAGCGTCACTACGGCCCTGTCGGCCTTGCCCTGGCATTTATTTCCCGCCAGCCTTTTTGTAAGCCCATTCTGCAGCTTGACAAATGTTTCTATCTGCACCAGTTGTTGTTCTGTTCTTAATAATTGGCAAATGAGGCTTGACCAACGTAGGCTTGTTTGATCCAATATAGCCTAATGCTTTGACAACTTCAGTATGTACATACCAATCATCATTTTTCAGTACTTTAGCTAATTTAGGGACTGCATGAAAAACAACCATTGCATCTTTACTACCTATCCTTCCTACTGCCTTAGCTGCTGCTTTACGTAATTCAGAAGATTTACTTTCGATTCCTTTAATCAATCCTGGAACTGCACCCTTGACTGAATGGGGATCTGCTAATCCCAACATTCCTATACAATCTGCAGCCCTTTCCTTCAATTTTTCACCTGAATTAAAAGCCGAAACTACCTCTGGGGCCAAAGCTACAGATGGCTTTGGATATTTTTTAGCAAAATCTGTTAAAAGCACAATTGAATGATAAACTACCCTCCAATCATCATCGCGAAGTGCTTGTTTCAAAGCGGGAAGTGCTGCTTTAGGAATTGTATTCATAATCTTTGATAGTGATTCCTGAGTTTGGTATCTCACATCTTTATCATCATCACTAAGCATTTCAAATAAATCGGCTATAGTGTCACTATTCTTTGCCTTAGATTTTAATGAAAAAGTTGTCCAAATATCTATTACCCTTGAACGAACAGACGGATAAGGGCTATCCAAAGCTGATTGCATTCCTTCAAAAATTTCTTTTGCTCTTTTGGGTCTTGCTTTTCTCAGTTCCATCAACCCTTCTATCAAGGCTTCTTGTGGAGATTCCATTTGATCTGGTAAAACTCGAAGAAATGAATCTATAATTGGGTCAAGCCATTTCTCTTCAGTCTGTGCTTGGATAACAAGAGCCTTAATTGCAGCAGTTCTTTGAATCTCTGTACCTGCTGACATTTCGGTAAGGTTTTTTTCTATTTTATTGTCCTGAGAGCCTCCGGCAGCACCATCTGCCCATTGTCCTACGGAATCCTTCAAATTCTGTAATCTGTCTCTGAAACCCACGCTTAGCTTACGGGGATGATAGTAATAAACCTCACCTCAGTGTAGGACTATGCCTAAGTTGGCCGAGAAATTTATTAGTGATAATGGCGCAAACATTTACGATAAAGTAAAAATTACAAATAAAGACCAAACTTTCGAAGGAATTATTATGCCTAGAAATAATTTTTCTGGAGATCATATTGTTGTTATAAAACTCGATAATGGATATAATATTGGAGTCTCTACCGAAGATGCTGAAATGAATGTTATTGAAAAAGCAAAAGAAAAACCAAAGAAAGAACTTAAAAATAAAAAAAATAAAAATCTAAAAGATATCACTATATTAGGAACTGGCGGAACTATTGCCTCATTTGTGGATTACAAAACTGGTGCCGTAAGTCCAGCGATTACTGCTGAACAACTTGTAAATTCGGTCAGTTCATTAAAAGAAATAGCTAATATTGAAGCTGAACCTCTCCTATCTTTAGCATCTGAGGACATGGAGCCAAAACATTGGGAACAAATGGCTGTAAAAGTGGAAGAAATACATTCAAAGAAAGACCATGGAATTATAGTAGGTCATGGAACTGACACTATGGGATACTCTGCCGCAGCTCTTTCATTTCAATTACCAGAATTATCTAATCCAGTTATCTTCACAGGTTCTCAAAGAAGTCCTGATAGGCCTTCAAGTGACGCACATCTAAATTTGGAAGGGGCTGCAAAAGCGGCTATGACTGACTTAGGTGAAGTGTCCATAGCCATGCATGAAACTACAGATGATTTGGGCGTAGCTATCTGGCGAGGAACTCGAACCAGGAAAAATCATTCATCAAAAAGAAATGCTTTCACTTCTTTGAACGATGACCCTATAGGAATCGTAAACGAAAAGATTGATTGGAAAGGAAAATACAAACCTATTTGTGATAAAACTACTATAAAACCCGGATTTGACGAGAATATAGCTATGGTTTGGGCACATCCTGGTTTTAAAGCTGAGGATTGGGAAAACGCAATTACTTCAAAAAAAGGAGTCGTGATTGCTGGTACTGGATTGGGACACATAAATTCAAACTTACTAGATTCAATAGGTAAAACGGCAAAGGATATCCCTGTTGCAATGTCTACGCAATGTTTAGCTGGAACTACCAATCTTAATGTTTACAGAAACGGAAGAGAATTACTAGAAAAAGGTGTTGTGGAAACTCACGATACATTGCCTGAAACTTCACTAGTGAAAATGATGTGGCTGACAAAACATGAGCCAAATAAAGTCGGTGAGTTAATGGGCGTAAACCTCGTTGGTGAATTATCGAATTCAAGAAAATTAATTTGAGAAAAGCTCTTTAGACTACTGCTCAATTGTGTTAATATGATTCATTCACAATTTGAAAAATTAGCTGATTTGCTAATCAACCATTCTTGCACATTAGGCAAAGGTGAAAAAGTATTGATTGAAGCTTTTGATATTCCTCAAGAAATGGTAATCGCTACCATTAGAGCTGCACGTAAAGTTGGAGGAATCCCCTTTGTTACTTGGAAAAATAACTTGATTCTAAAAGAACTAATCTCTGACACTACACAAGAACATATGGGATTAATGGGCGATGTAGAAAAATTTAGGATGAAGGAGATGGATGCGTATATTGGACTAAGAGGAAGTCTCAATATTTCTGAAATGTCAGATATTGAATCAGAAAAAATGGCTATTTACCAATCTGAACTTCTACAAAAGGTTCACTTCAAAGAACGTGTTGCAAACACAAAGTGGGTTGTTTTACGATGGCCAACACCGTCTATGGCTCAACAAGCTAATATGTCTACAGAAGCTTTTGAAAAATTCTACTTCGACGTCTGTTGCTTAGATTACAAGAGGATGGATGAGGCAATGAAGCCATTAGAAAAGTTGATGACTGAAGCTGATAAAGTTCATATAAAAGGTCCGGGAACTGATTTAAGGTTTTCAATTAAAGACATTCCTGCAATAAGATGTGCTGGCGAACGCAATATCCCTGATGGTGAATGCTTTACAGCTCCAGTAAAAGATTCTGTGGAAGGACATATCCAGTTTAATGCTGAAACATTATATCACGGTACAGTTTTCAATGATATAAGATTAGAATTTGAAAAAGGTAAGGTTGTTAAAGCAACTGGAAGTGATGAGGAAAAATTAAACTCAATCCTAGATACTGATGAAGGTGGTAGATTTATTGGAGAGTTTGCAATTGCCTTTAACCCATACATAACAGAACCAATGAGAGATATTTTGTTTGATGAAAAAATAGCTGGTAGTTTCCACTTTACTCCAGGAAATGCATATGATATTGCAGATAACGGAAATAGATCAGATATACACTGGGATATGGTGCTAATTCAACGCCCTGACTACGGCGGTGGTGAAATTTGGTTTGACGACGTGCTAATTCGAAAAGATGGTATGTTTGTTATCCCTGAATTAAAGGGGTTAAATCCTGAAAATTTAGTATAATGACCAATGAAAAGAAAATAAATGCAATTGCCGATGCGGAGCAAGCTGGATTGTACTATTCTAGTAATACAGAGGAGGGGTTTACTCGTAAAATTGAAGGTGAAAAGCAAACTTTTCTAAATTCTAAAGGAAAACCTGTAAAGGGAAAACGTGACCTCAAGCGAATTGAGGAAATGAGAATACCTCCAGCCTGGACTGATGTTTGGATTTGTACGGAGAAAAACGGCCATCTGCAGGCAACTGGGATAGATGCAAAAAAGAGAACTCAATACATTTATCATCCAATTTGGACTCAATTAAGGAGTGAAGCTAAATTTGATAAGATGTCAATCTTTGGAAGAACTTTACCTAAAATAAGGGAGAGATATTTTGAGGATTTGGCTTCTGAAGGTAACGAGAAGCAACATGATTTACCGTATGAAAGAGTAATGGCCTTAATTGTTAGATTGCTAGATACTACATTTATTAGAATAGGAAATGAAACATCTAGGGATGATAAGGAGACTGCAACCTATGGCCTATCAACAATGCAAGATGAGCACATAGATTTTGAACCTACTGAAATTACAGACGAACACGATAAGTGGTATGACTCACAAGTCGGCGGGAAATTTACATTTGTTGGAAAAAGTAATAAAAAGCATGAAATTGAGATAAATGACGAAGAGATTCCTGATTTACCTGCATTAGTAATGATGTGTAAAGATGCGAAAAAGGGGAAAGGAGATGATTTATTTTTATTCTTTGATGAGGAAGGAAATCCTCAAGATGTAAAGGCATACCATGTTAATGAATATATTCAAGAAGCATCCGGTGAAAAATTTACTGCTAAAGATTTCCGAACTTGGGGCGGTACTAAATTGGCTGCTGAAGAGATAACTCAATTCAAGAAAAAAGATGATAAAAAGCAAAGGAAAAAGAACATCACAAAAATGGTTAAAGGTGTTGCAAAAAGATTAGGAAATACTCCTGCGGTATGCAGAGGATCCTACATTCATCCAAGATTTATCAATGATTACCTAAAAGGCTCATTCTTCAGGTTGTGGAAAGAAACATTAGGCGACCAAATGTATCCTCTAAGTGAAAGTGAGAGTCACGTTATTAGATATTTAGAAAATAGTTAAGTTTAAACACCCTGTATAATTAGATAAATATGGCACTAAGTGATTT
>JAPOKN010000046.1 GCA_029977605.1 Methanobacteriota archaeon | reverse complement strand
GAGAAAATAACTTAGGAAATGACGATGTTATCTACGCTCCAAGTTTACCAACTCTTGGCAGTCAATCAAATTTACCAATGCTTCATGATAGAATCATACACCTAAATATGGGACCAACAGCCAAGATATCTGGTAACAGTGATGATTATGTAGTTACAGAAGGCGGAGCAATTAATTTCTCAGCTTCAGGTTCTATCTCTGTTGTAGGTATCTCATCATATGATTGGGGTGCAGACAATACAGACGTATTCTATAATTCTACTTTTACAGGAACTTCGAATGTAGTTTCCTTAACAGTTACAGATAATTTTGGAGCAACAGATACTGTTACAGTTAGTGTAACCGCAGACGCAGATAATCCAGTTGCTTCATTTACATCATTGGTTAAAGAAAATGTTGAAGATCCAGGCTCAGCAGTTAACGCTACAAATGTTATTGAAGATTTCAGTACAGTTGTTTTTAATGCATCTGGGTCAAGCGATGTGACCTCTTCAGTTTCCTCATATTCATGGGACTTTGGAGATGGTAACACAGATACCGGTAAAGTAGTAAGTCACTCATTCGAAACACCAGGTGATTTTAATGTTGTATTAACTGTAGCAGACGGTGCAGGAAATACTGCATCCACTTCATCATCAGTGAAAGTACATGATATTACTCCACCAAGTGTAAATTTCAATTGGTCATATGTCAACAGTGACGGAGATACAGTTAACTTCGCTGCAATTGAAGGCGTACCTGTAAACTTCAACGCAGGATTATCTGGTGATAATTCAGGAGCTTCTTTGAGCTATGAATGGGATTTCTCAGATGGTACTAACATGCAAGGAAAAGAAGTCACTCACACCTTTGAAAATGTTTCATCAACAGGTTATGAAGTAATTTTAGTAGTAACAGATTCATCAAATAATACTAATCAGAAGATGCTTGTAGTAGCAGTTGAAGAAATGGACAGACCTGATCTTTACATTTCACAATTGTCTTTCAGTGATGATACTCCTGACGAAGGAGATACAATTGAATTAAATGCAGTTCTAAAATTAGCTAAGATGAACGTAACTGGAGAGATTCAAGTTGGTTTCTTCCTCGATGATTTAGAAACTCAAATCGGTTCAGTTTTGGTTGATGGTTCTAATTTAACAAAAGGAATTGAAGGTGGAATGAACGTTTCTGTATCTTGGAAAGCAGTTGCAGGAACTCACACAATATTCGTAGTTGCAGATTCAACTGATATGGTGAATGAAGGAAGCGACGATGGTGAGAAAAACCAATTAGCTAAAGACATTTCAGTTACATCTAAAGAGACTTCAAATGATACTTCGATTATCTTATTGGTATTAGTAGTAGTAATTTCAATCGGCGCTGTCGGATATATCTACAAAGATTCCTTATTCGGGAACTAAGATAGCTAGGTAGCCATGGAGGCTGACTTAGTCATAGGGCTAGCCTTAGCTGGTATTACTTTAGGTATTGTAGAAGGAGTCAAACCAGGCCCACTACTGACAACTGTAATCAAAGAAACTTTAACGAACGGTTTTAAGGGCGGAATTAGAGCCGCTTCAGCTCCATTTTTCACAGATGGCCCCCTAATACTATTCAGTATTTTCATGGCCGGTTACATAGCAGATCAACCACTTCTATTCTGCGGAATTGCAGTTCTTGGTGCTATTTTTCTAACTAGAATGGGAATGGAATGTTTTAATCCTGAAATTCCAGAGATTGATGCAACAGATGTAGATTTAACTCAATCACTAAAAAAGGGAATTTTGACAAATTTATTGAATCCAAATGCATATATTTTTTGGTTACTAATTGGTGGTCCTTTGATGGCCACAGCTGCAGATTCTGAACCCATAGCACCCTTTGCATATGCGATTTCTTTTTTGGTTAGTATTGTATTAGTAAAAATTACAATAGCTTATTTCTTCAGTAAGGCACAAGTTAATCTTTCATCTGATAGATATTTACTAACTTTAAAAATCTGTGGATTTGCAATGTTTATTTTTGCAGGAAGTTTTCTTTTCAAAGCTTATGATCTATGGCAAAATGGCCTCTAAATAATAAATACAACAAGTTATAGTATACTAATGAAATTTCTTGGCTCTTTGTTTATTGGATTGTGTTTTCTAATCTATGCACTCTATTGTCATCAAAATGGCGGCTCTCATCACAAAGGAAGAGGATGGGTCACTAAGGAAGAAGCTCCTAAAACTCACATTTTTAATATGATTTTAATTATTGTTATTGGACTAAGCCAAATAATCTTTTTTGCTTATGCGAATCTAAAGGATTTCTAATGTCCGCGTTTTGCCATCTTAGTTTCAAGGCTTGATTCTTCTAAGCCAGGCATAGATTCACCAAGATTTTTTGAAACATCTCCAACTAATTTAGCATCATTGAAATGAGCTGTAGCTTCTACAACTGCTTTGGCCATTGTAATTGGGTCTTCAGATTTGAAAATTCCTGAGCCAACGAATACACCATCCATTCCAAACTGCATCATCAATGCAGCATCTGCAGGAGTAGCGATTCCTCCAGCTGTAAATGTAACAACAGGCAATCTTCCTAATCTCTTAATATCTTCTAAGATTTCAATTATTTCAGATTCAATTGTAGCTTTATCTTTTCCAAACGGGTTAAAGTCTGTTGATTCTCCCAAATTTCCTTCAGCTTCATTATCTAATACAAAGAATTTTTCAGCTATTTTGGTAGCTATAACCCCAAGATTTTCAGATTTCTTTACAACTTCAATTTCAGCTTGCAATAATCTTGCATGTCTCATTGCAGCAACTACATTTCCGGTTCCAGCCTCTCCTTTGGTTCTTATCATAGCTGCACCTTCCCAGATTCTTCTGACTGCTTCTCCTAGAGAAGTAGCGCCACATACGAATGGTACTTTGAAATCGTCCTTTACGACGTGATAGTAAGGGTCAGCAGGAGTCAAAACTTCAGATTCATCTATCATATCTACACCCAAAGCTTCCAAAACTCGAGCTTCGGCAGTATGTCCAATTCTACATTTTGCCATAATAGGAATACTTGTACATTCAATAATTTCATTAATCATAGTTGGATTTGACATTCTAGCTACTCCACCATCTGCCCTAATGTCAGAAGGTACTCTTTCAAGAGCCATTACAGCAACAGCTCCTGCTTTTTCAGCTATGTCAGCTTGTTCTGCATTAACGACATCCATAATCACGCCGCCTTTCTGCATTCTAGCAAAGCCTCTCTTTACAAGTTCTTTACCGTGTTTTAGCGATTCTATATCAAGTTCCATTGACATTTTTCTTTCCTTTCCTGATGATTTGGATAGTAACCCAATTCATCAGAGCTTTAGCCACCAGCGTGGCAAATATAAGATTGGTTGTAGTGACTAAATTAAAATCTATTAATTTAAAAAATAAATTTGGTTTCTAAATGTTCTGTTGCAGCTTCACTCAAATCGTTGTACAATTCCTCATCTTCAACACCAGAATAGGTAACATTTCCTTTTTTGTCCCTATTAATCTTCATAATTTCATATTCAGTTGTAATTACGTCGTCAGCATATGACATAATTGCATATTCATCACCTTCAACTTCAAGAGCTCCGTGAATCACCATTTTAACATCATTTCCTTCTGCATCTTCAAAGATTTCGAACTCTTCTTTTTTACTGTCTTTATCTTTAGAACCGAATAAAGATGCACCCCAGCCTTTCACTACGGTTTCTTCTTCAGTTATTTCTCTTCCCATACCCTTAGACCATTCAGAGATAATTTCTTCTTTACTGAATCCAGATTTAGCTTCAGCTTTTTTCCAATTGTTCATAATCCATGGAGGAGTTTCGAATTTTTCTACAAATGCTTGTAAGAATACACGAAGATCATTTGGATTTGGAGTTCCAATCTTTAATTCCATGTAAGAATTTCCAGGCTTCCCAAAGAATCCTTTGTATTTTACAGATGTAATTCTTGCTTTAAATCCTGCAAAACGGAATGAAACACTCCAATCCATTTCATCGAAACCACTGTCTCTTAATCGTAGTTTAGGAGTGTCATCCACTCCTCTACATGCTTCCCAGAATTTATCTCCGAAATCTGTAAACCACATAACACCAAATGTCCCACTATTCTTTGGTTCATATTTTCCAGATTTCATAGCACCGACTTTAGCGAAAGGTGTTTTGCTTCTAGGCTGAGCAATAAGAGTTACTGAATGCACTAGTTGACACCAATAGGCGTGCATAAAATATCACCGCTAGCTATTAATACGGCGTTACCGGCGTGAAATTAGGCCTCTTGGCTATTGACAGTACTCAATTCACGAACATGACCTTTCAACTCCCTTTGGAGATTTAAGAGATATTAGAACTTTGTCTGCCCTTGGTTAAGAGGATAATAAAGAGATGATTAAAAATGAATATTGATCCAACAAGTAGTAAGTATGTTATCCGAGCTTCAATAAGAGCAAACGGAGTAGTAAACAAGTCAGATGTCGTAGGCGCAGTCTTCGGTCAAACTGAAGGATTATTAGGGGACGAACTAGACCTTAGAGACCTTCAAAAGAGCGGAAGAATGGGTCGTGTTGAAGTCGACATTAAGAGCGATAAAGGCAAATCCAAAGGTGAAATAGAAATTTCATCAAGTATGGACCAAGTAGAAACTTCGGTTTTTGCTGCAGCTTTAGAAACTGTTGAGAGAGTCGGTCCTTGTAAGGCAACTGTAAAAGTTACAGCCTTAGAAGACAGCAGAACCTCAAAACGTGAAGTTATCATTGAGCGTGCTAGAGCATTATTGATTGATTTACTTCAAGATTCAAGGAGCGCAGGTTCAACAATTACAGATACTGTAAGACAAGCACTTCAAACAGAAGAAGTAGTTAGATTCAAAGGTAAACTACCAGCAGGACCTAATGTAGAGACAAGTGATGCAATTATTATTGTCGAAGGTAGAGGTGATGTTTTGAATTTATTAAAGCACGGAATCAAGAATGCAGTTGCTGTTGAAGGAACAAACATTCCTAAGGAAGTTGTTGCATTAACTAAAGAAAAAACAGTTACAGCTTTCGTGGACGGAGACCGTGGCGGAGAAATGATTATTCAAGAATTATTGCAAGTAGCAGAAGTTGATTTCATAGCAAGAGCACCTAGCAATACAGAGGTTGAACACATTACTCACAAGCAAATAATGAAGTGTTTGAGAGATAAAACCTCAGCTGAGTTGTTCATGGAACAAAACAAATGGGCACGCCCAGGAAGTGGTGGTTCTAGTAAGAAGACTCGTCGTTCAGGTTCAAAAAAAGGAAAATCTAATGACAAACCTAAGAAAGAAGCTGAGCCTGTAGAAGCTGCAGAACCTGTGGAAGCAAGTCCAATTTTCTTAGAACAGTTAGATGCTCTTCAAGGTTCAAAAAATGCACGTTTTCTAGCTACAGAAGAGCTAGCAGATGAAGTTTCTATAAGTGGTCTTCAAGATCAATTGGAAAGCTCTGGTAGTACTTACAAGAAAAACGGAGTTAACACTTTAGTTATGGACGGTATCATAACTCAGAGATTAATCGAATTAGTTCCTAAAGCAGGAATTAAGGTAATAGTAGCCGAAAAGAAAGGACCTCTTCCAAGAGATCCAGTAGGCATCACTATGTTTACCAGAGAAGATTTAGCATAATCAGGTAACTCAAGCCAAATGGTTATATCCCACTATATTAGTGGACAATAGCATGGCAGATGAAATGATAGACGAAGAAGGTTTACGACGCTCCGCAAGAAGCCAAATTATTGTGGATACTATTGAACGCAGTTTAGAAAAAATGATGTTCGTAGAATCCAACCTTGGTAAAGAGATGGAACCTCAGGATCTTTTTCAAGTAAAAAGGGAAGCTGTGGCATCCGTTGCTGAATTAAAATACGCAATTTCAATCTTAACTGGGAAATTAGAGATTTAATGGCATCACGGCTCGTGCTCGCCCTGGACGAAACAGATCCAGCCCGAGCTCTAGATATTGCAAAAGAAGTATCTCCTTTTGTGTCAAAAATTAAAATAAATTATCCACTTGTATTATCTGCAGGCCTAGATATTGTAACTGAAATATCCAAATTTAGTAAAGTCATTTGCGATTTCAAAGTAGCGGATATTCCTAATACAAATCGTTTGATTACCGAAGCCGTATTTTCAGCAGGTGCAACAGGAATTATTGCTCATGCTTTTCCCGGGCCTGAGTCATTGAAAGCAATTAGGGCTGTAGATCCAAGTAAGGAAATGTATGTTGTAATTACAATGTCACACCCTAAAGGTGGAGACTTTTTCAAAATAGAAGAATTTTGTTCTTTGGCATTAGAAGTTGGAGCAACAGGAGTTGTGGCTCCTGCAACTAGGCCAGAAGACGTTGCTAAAGTTAAGAATTTGATTGGAGATTTAGAAATTATATCTCCTGGAGTAGGGGCACAAGGTGGAGATCCTAAAGAAACAATAAAGGCTGGAGCTGATTTTATTATTGTTGGAAGGGGAATTTATCAGGCGGACAATCCTGCATTAGCTGCAGAAAAATATATGTCTGACATGAACATAGATGATTAAGTTACGGAATTTTTTCAAATCATTCGGCCCTAAGAATGTTCTTAGAAGTTTAGATTTAGATATTGATTCTGGTGAAATTGTTGTAATTAAAGGAAAGAACGGTAGTGGTAAAACTACATTGCTGAAAGCATTATCTACTTTAGAAAAACCTGATGATTATGATCTAGCAGAGATAGATGAGTTTGATTTAGTTTCAAATTCAGAAGAAATAAGATCCAGAGTGGGTTTTCTATCACATAATCCTCCATTCTATCCAGAATTATCAGGTCTTGAAAATTTAGGTTTTTGGCTTGATTTACATCCTGCAAAATATGGCCCAGATTATGCTAGTGAAATGCTTGCTAAGGTAGGTCTCATTATGTTCAAAGATGACATGGCTGGCAATTATTCTAGAGGGATGATACAAAGGCTAGGTTTTGCGATTTCAATCGCTCATTCACCTACTACACTTTTACTTGATGAACCTTTCACTGGTTTAGACGATGAAGGCAGTGAAATTATCGAAGAACATTTACTTCGATTGAAAGATGACGGTTGTAGCATTCTGCTATCTTCTCACGATGATATATCGTTTGCAGACCGAACACTTGAGCTAGATCAAGGAGCCTTGAAATGAATCCAATTTTCGTCTTACTCAA
Source organism: Methanobacteriota archaeon (assembly GCA_029977605.1). Lineage (GTDB taxonomy): Archaea > Thermoplasmatota > Poseidoniia > MGIII > CG-Epi1 > CG-Epi1. The sequence continues at coordinate 655 of JAPOKN010000046.1, read as the reverse complement.
AAAAGAATTAAAGGTCGAATTTCGAACTCTACAAGGAATTGTTCCAGCAGCGTTGATGTCGTTTATGATTCTAATGTCCCTTAAATTTTCCATTATGGATTCAGTAGTAATTGAGAAATCAGGAATTTTATGGGTTTCAGTTCTTTTGACTGGCTTAGGACTAATTACTCATACTGCGACTAGGGAAATTGAGAGAAGGACCATTGAAATATTAAAATTAGCTCCAATAACGAGATATCAGTTATTCCTGGGAAGAGCATTTGGTTCTATGATATTGCTCTGGATTTTGAGTACGATTATTTTCATACTCTTTTTGGTTTTATTTGAAAACGTTTTTGGGGATGAATGGATGTTAGCCTATGTAGTCGTTCTAGTAGGCTGCATAGGAATTGCAGCAGTTGGTAATCTCGCAGCAAGTTCCATGACTCCAATGTATGGTGGCTGGATGTTGACTTCCTTATTTGCAATACCAATTTTGCTTTTTACAGTAATTGAGGCAGGAATCAAGTGTACAGACTCACTCATTACAGACTCATCAGATTTTCAAATAGCTTTGACTTTACTTTTCCTTTACAATTTAGTTTTTGTGACCGGTGGGGCTTGGTTGAGCGAAATTTCAGAATAAATCGACACCTTCTTCTCTCAACAATTTTAT
>JAPOKN010000011.1 GCA_029977605.1 Methanobacteriota archaeon | reverse complement strand
TAGCAGTAGCCTTCGGCAGGATCAACCGAAGTTTTTCCTTTCAAAGCACACTATGAGTATATTAATTTCTTTACTAGAATTGTCGGATTGACTGCACTAGTTTCGCTTTCGATTTCGAATGTCAGATGATAGCCTAATGTAGGTTATTATCATCTCCATAATATGTCTGCAACAACGGAAAAGTTCCATCATCAAATCCGGAGTTCGCCGAAGTTGTTGCAACCGCATAAGCGGGTCCTGGTTACAGTAATGTACTGGTCAGGGTTCGTCATCACCTAAAATGGTCTATATAAGAAAAACGGCAGTTTCGTCGTTAAACCTATATTTTTACTTGAAATTGTGAACCTTCTTGCAAACCGGCAGGAATTGTAACTGCTACTACTCTACCATCAGGAGCTTTAATTTGTATTTGCTGACCTGGCTGAGCGCCTGCAGGAACTGTTATCGTAAGTAATGAAGGTTCAGGAGCAGGAGGTACTGCTGCAGGTGGTTGCTCTGGCACTGGTGGAGCAGGCGGTGCTGCTGCAGGTGGTGCTGCTGCAGGTGGTGCTGCTGCAGGTGGTGCTGCTGCAGGTGGTTGCTCTGGTACTGGTGGAGCCATTGCAGGTGGTTGTTCAGGAACAGGCGGTGCACCTCCTCCAAAAGAATCTAAGGTGTCTTCAGCATCTCCTGATTTCCTCAAGAAATAGAAAGCCCCGGCACCTCCTACTAGTAAAACAAATACGCCTCCAAGGATCATAATCATTCCTGAGCCTCCATCGTCATCAGAACCGCTTCCTCCTGAGCTAGTGGGCAGTGTACCTTCAACACTTATAGTGATATCTTTAGAATCGTCACTCATAACATCTTGAGGCCCTAGTTCAGGAACTACCGAGTCTCTATCAATCTTTATTTTCAGATTAAGATCTCCGTCGTAATTCTTAGGTACAGAATATTCCATAGATACTTCGTTAGTACCAAAGCCATCAACACTAAATTCAGTTGTAGCGACTGTTGTACCAGACTGCATCAGGTTCAATAGTCCAGAGGCTGCAGCTCCTCCATCATTACTAATGGAAATGGTAAATGTTACAGCTTGTCCTTCCTTAATATTCGTTGAACTACTTGTAAAACTATTCAACGATAGACTTGGCGGTGTTGAAATTTCAACTGTTTGAGTATTATCTGAAAACATTAGTTCTTCAGAATCCCATAACTGTTCGTTTGGATTACTAGCCAATACATTGCTTATCTGAATGTCCATATTCCAGAATCCAGTAAATCCAGCGTTTCCACCAGATAAAAAGCTAACAGAAGGATAATTGCCGTTAAAAGTAATAGCTGTTTCTTGACCTGCAGGCAGATCTACAATTCCATAACTATCAACAATTCCTGCATAATTGACTTGCAAGTCCTTGCCGGCTTTAGTTAATTTTAATTCTGCTGTAGCTTGTACATCAAAAGAACCTTGATTATCTACAAATATCTTAGCATATGCAACGGAACCGTCACTAAAAGATAGTACTTCACTACTGTCTGCATTTGGATTCTTGTCATCAACCCAAACAATCCTACTGATTGATAAATCAGGTAACTTCTTTACATTTACATCGATATTTTCTACTAGTAATACACCTTTTGAAGCGTCTTCAATAACGAGTAATAATAAATCCTCAGAATCCATAGGAGTTAACTGTCCCGTGAAGATTTTGCTTTCGTCTACTTCTATTTTGGTTTGCGGAGTTTCAGTTATCAAATTATCATCATCTTCTTCATTCCAGTACAATTTAGCTACAATCTCTCCATACTTTTCACCTTCGTTAGATAGTTCAAGAGACCAATCGGATTCAACATTTTCAATTAGCATAGAGCCAAACTGTAATTCATATTCTATTTCAGGTGAAGACTCAGTAACGGTAATTGAAGTGGAAACGCTATCTTCAGAACCTTGGGTTTTATCACTTGGAGAAGAGCCAACAATAGTAACTTCAATTAGATGATTTCCAGAAGGTATATCATCCCAATTAGTGGAAACTGTTTGAGTAGTTCCTCCGGTTATACCTTCGAAACTTTTAGACTTAATAACCGAACCGCCTCTTGTGAATTCTAAATCAACGCGTGCATCACCCTCGCCGTCATTTGTAATATCTACAGAAATCATAACTGTATTACCCTCAATTAGATCCCCCGAAATCGATAAAGAATCTAAAGACAAGTCTGCATCAGTAGTTATTATTTCAAGATCAGAGAAAGTTAATCTTCCTGGCGTTTCAGCATCAGCTACTATGTTAACTTCAGCAGTATCTCCATCAGTAAATTCTATTTCTTTATTCAAAGCATCAATCAAAAGTTCTGATCTAATATCTAACTTAACATCATATTCGATGCGAAGTTCACTAAATCCTACAGTACCTTTAGAATCGCTACCTACTGACAAAATAATCTCGGTCATTTCAACACCGTATTCATCAATAATGGTATCACCATTCTGTAATTTCTCCTGAAGAACATCATTTAATGAATCTGTGAAGGACTTTGAGGCGCCTGGGGATTCAATTGTGTCGCTCCAAGTTTGTGGTGAATTATCTCTATTGAGTTCACCATTCCATTCCCAGTTCTTTGAACCTGTAATTTTTACGTATGGATCTTCAGGATAATCTTCACTAAGAGTTTTTCTAACGTAAACATTACGATCATTTCTATCTTCGTTGAAAACATCAGTTTCCTCAGTAAAAGCAAAATAGGTCTTATCAGAAACCAACAAATCCATTTTATGATATTTAGCGGAAAGGGTATTGTCATTATGGTCTGTTACTCTATATGATTCAGACCAAGATGCTCCGTCATCTTGAGTGAAAGTAAAGTAGTAATCATATGAACCAGATATTAAATTCTGATAACATAGATAAGTAAATCCAGAGCCACTTCCAATGCTAGGTAAATATAGAGTAGTACTAGTTGAAGTATCAACGAAAAGTTTATCTTCATCCCAAGTCTCCCCATTATCATTTGAAATAACACCAGCAATATCATAATCTATTGAAGAATCGCCATCATATGCGCCATTATCTGTCCATGCAACGTAAAGTTTGGAACCATCTGCGCTTATTACAGGACTGTAAGATGTTCTTGAATTATCTGTATTGATAAATCTAGTATCATCCCAGTTAATTCCATCTGTACTATGTGTATACTGGACGGACTCTCCAGTAGCAGTTGAAGTCCATACAAGATGAAACTTGCCTTCATTAAAAATCATTTCAGGCATATAACTTAAGCTACTACTTGCACTTTCTATCAATTGCGGGGATGTCCAAGAATCGCCATTATCATCTGAAGCAGAAACATATATGTCATAAGTCCAAGTATCAACCCATGCAGCTACTACATAATTTCCATTAGATGCAATTGTTGCACCATATCTTCCTCCAGAAGACCCATCATCAAGATTAATTGGTGAAGACCATGTAACACCTCTATTTTCCGATTTTGAATAGTATATAGAATAAATTCCTTCGTAACCATCATATTCACTCCAAGTTACGTGAACATTAGTACCGGTGGCCGCTACGTCTGGCCTGTATTGAAGTGTTGTAGATGTATAATCTAAATCAGTTTCACCAACGTCGACAGTAGACACTACAGTAACAGTATCCCATGATTCTCCTTCATCATCAGAACGTGTAAAAAAGACGTCGCCATCTCTTGATGCAGCATCGTTGCCATTAGGATCATTTTCCTGGTCCAAATCTCCATTATCCGTGTAAACTAAGTATAGGTAATCTCCGGAAGCTGCTATAGAGGGAGAACCCGAATCAGCTTCATAATAATATTCAGAAATATCTAAGAAATCGGACCAACTTGTTCCATCATTAGTACTTACAGAATAAACTATATCCTGATCTGATGAAGCTCCACTATCTAGATTTGTCTCAGACCAAACAACGATAATTCGGTCATCATTTGCTTCTATAACTGGAGATGCACGAAATTCGTTCTCATCTTCATTATCAACACCATAAACGTTGACAGGAGTGTTCCATGAACTGCCAGAATTTGGACTTCTTGCACATTCAATTTTCCTAGGTTGCTCATTACCCAATCTCATCCAGGAAAGGTAGAAATTATTACCTCCGTCATTAGTGGCTTCTAAAAATGAGGATGTAGAACCATCTGCACTGCCTACTATAGTTTCAGTAGAGAATGAAGAACCAGAATTTGCTGAATTGCGGGCCTTAATTATGCTCTCTCCATTATCATTACTCTCTATCCATCCAACAACAATATTTGTATTATCAGAGCTGATTGAGATTTCGCTAACCGAATTAGTAGAACTCAATGTTTCAGGGGTACCAAATGAATCTCCACTATCTGATGATTTTGCAAAATAAGTACTGTAAATAGAATTATCGCTGTCGTATTGCTCCCAAACAACATAAACATTACTTCCACTGAAACTTATACGTGCACCAATACTAGTGTCACTTTCATCTTCTGATATTTGGATTTCATCATCCCAGCTGGCACCAAAATCTTCAGACCTTTGATAAAACACATCATATGCTATTTCAGATGAGTCTTTTATCGAAGACCATACCAAATGAACCGTACCATCATTCTCCATTATGAAATCATAATCATAAATTAGATAATGTGAACTACCTGGTTCGATTTCAGTTGGAGTAGACCAAGTAGCTCCATCATTAGTGCTGTATGAAGCCTCAAGAACTTCACTTCCTAAATCTTTTACCCAAGCAGCAAAAATTCCGTCTTCGACAGCTTTAATTCTAGGAGTTGAATATCTTTCTGTACTCTCACCATCATTAGATTTTAGGAGTACCTGTTCATCCCAAGATCCACTAGTATATGCACTAAAAATAATACTGTCTATTCCTAGATCTCTATCTGTTAAATTACCATCATCAGACCATAAAACGAAATAATCATCATCTAACATTGAAACACTTGGAGCTGACGAAACTGAACCACCATTAGTGTTTACAGAAGCTTGAACATAATTATCTAGTTCTCCTGAACCGTAAGGTAATCCTGAAATCTTAACGCTTGAGTCTGTTACAGTTGCATTAGATGGCAAGAAAATTGAAAGATCTGATTCTCCGGAGTTAGCAAATTTTGCTGATGCGCCTTTAGAATCTGAAGAAAATCTTTCTTGATTACCAAGGGCTCCATATCCAATTCCATCATATTTCCACTCATAATTTCTAATTCCCAAAGAAACACCTTCAGGATAAATTCCGTCACTGTCGGAAGAACCTTCAACTGTAATTGAAGCATCAATAACCTCAGTTGAAGGATATTTTATGCTGATTGAATTATCAGAAGTTGTTCCATCAAGAGTTATACTCTGTTGACTTGATCCACTTCCACCTTTAAAATATTCTTCTGAGGTTTGTGCCATTGCGAAGGTTGAACTACTTAGCAACAAAAATGTCAATGCCAATGCCATTATTCTGTTTTTAAACATCATACTAATTTGTTATAGGCTAGGACTTTAATATAGTTTCACCAATGATAGATTATGACAATCCAATTGCACATGGATTCGCATGAAGGAACTTATACTAGGAAATTTAATGCCAAAGTGAAAGCTTCGTTTCCTGGTATAGTAGAGCTAGATAAAACCGCATTCTATCACATAGGTGGAGGACAACCTGCAGATAATGGAAAAATCGTGTGGGATGGTGGAGAAGCTGTTGTTACAGATGTCCGTAAGAAAAATAGAATTAGGCATTTTATAGAAGGGGATTCGCCAGATATAGGCACAGTTATTGAAGGGGAAATTGATTGGGAAAGAAGGTATTCACACATGAAAATGCATACATCCCAACATTTAGTTTCAGCAGTTGTTAATGAGATTCACGGTTCTGATACTGTTGGAAATCAGATAGGCGATCAAAAATCAAGAATTGATTTCAAACCACTTAGTATTGACCAATCGCAGATAGAAGAAATACAAAATAAAGTAAATGATTATATTAGTGAGGATTTAAAAATTCAAATATCAGAAGAATTAAGAGAGAATTTAGAAAATAATTCTGAAATCAGATCTAGTATGTCTAGTGGTCTTTGGAAAATGCTGCCATCTAGCGTAAAGAAATTGAGGGTCATTAATATCGGCGATATAGACATATGTCCTTGTGCAGGAACTCATGTTAGAAGTTTAAGAGAAATAGGTCAGGTAGAGTTTACAAACAAGAAAAATAAAGGCTCACAGAAGTTAAGATTGACTTATAAGTTAAATGATTTCTAATAAAGAATTCGCTACACCCTTTCTACCTTTCTGTTCATAATTCATTTTAATTTCTAGAGGGCTAGTAGCAGCTACCTTAATTTGGAATTTTAGTTGAAATGCAACTTCATTATAAGATTCTAAATCACCCACTATGAATGTATTATCTGTAAACGAATAAAACACATCGGGTTCAATTCCAATTAGGCTTAGGTTCAAACTATTATATTCAGGAACGAGTTTACAATTCTTAATTCCACTAGAAGAATAATTACTCAAGTGAACTTGTAACTCTACAACATCTCCAACTTTTTCATAACTAGTTGTTAAAACAATTTCTTTTTCAGAAAAATAATTATCCACCATTTCTTTAGTCGATTGTTTTGTTTCATCGATTATCGGTTGCAAATAATGTTCAGTATGCAGTATAGTTTCAGCATCCCCATTCCAATTACTCATAGTTGGATTAACGTTTTCGATGTTTCTTACAGCATTGATAAGTTTACCTTTGAAAAATTTATCTACTTCTCCGTAAATTACTGCAGCCAAATATGAATTTGTGCCTCTTTGCAAAATAATTTTATTATTACCGTAATCGATAGAACCTAAGTCTCCTTCAGTATTAAATGAATCTTGTACAAAATCGTTGATGGCTGTGAGCATTCCACTCATAATATCGCTATCCGTTTTAACCTCTACATCACTCAAATTTTTAACAAGTCTACCATCTTTATAAATTAAATATAATTCTTCTACTTTGTACTTTGCAACAGGTTTTGATTCTATAATGCTAACATTATCATCTAGAATGTCATTATTACGAGAACGATAAAGTAAAACTCCACCAAAGCCAAGCATTATTATTCCCACTAATGCAGTAATTGGTATAATTGAATCCATACCCAATAAACCGGAATTAGAATTATCTGTTGAAGAGTATAGCTTAACTACATCTTTCATATCAATTGATCGATTTTCTGATATACTCTCGTGGCCAAACTCGTCTTCTATTAATATTCTGTAATAATATATCTCCTTAAGATCCGGATTAGTATGAATATACTCTACTAACCCTGCTGAACAAGGTTGAATAATCATTTCATTGAAATAACCTTTGGTTAAATTAGTACTCCTCTGAACCTTACAGCTGTTAGAGTCTTTTGGAACTACAAAGGAAACTAAAAGTTCAGTAGTATTCGAAGGAACTATATTAAGAGAACTTGCACTTTCTGGTTCCCCAGTATATACTTCAAAGATACCTTGCACACCCGAATAGCTGATTCTAATATTATTTATTGAATCCAAATCTTCATTAGGCACAAAACCACCATTTGATAAACCTCCAAAAAATATTTTTTGATTATCCACATCCAAATAGTATTCATTAGACTTTAATCTACTTTGATCATTACCTCTGATTAAAGTTGTCTCATAGATGCCATCTAAATCGTCATCGATTTCCACAATAAATTCATAGCCCCAGTCAAGTAAGGGAATATATTTTAATTCAAACTGCTGATCGTACAAACCCGTTGAAGAGTAATACTCAGTGCCATTCAATGGATCTTCAATATTGCCTGCTAAATCTCTGCTAACTGCATAAAAATAATAACGAGTATCATCTTGCAAACCGTTGAGGGTAATTGTGTTTGATTCAGTAATATATTCATACTTGTACCAAGTCAAATAATCTGCCTTTACTGAAATCTCTTCAAGAGAAATATACAAATCAAAATCCAAATTAAAACTACTTGTTGTATAGTCAATTGTCAAAGTATCTTCACCCCACCTATTAGGTATCTCACCAAAGTTTAAAGTGTCACTATCAGAATCATAATTAAAAATAATGTCGAACCCATTTTTAGTTTCAAGATTCCCAGCAAAATCTTCAGATAATATTTTAAAGGCAAAATGGCCAACTTGCTCCAATTCATATCTATAACTATCATCATTATCCACTTCCAAACTATCAATTAAGAACCAGGTAACGCTGTTGGGGTTGAGATAAGGTTCTGTGAAATTTGTGTAGTATACCTCAAGAATTTGCCTGGAGATGTCCATATCTTGAGAGTTCCATGATAAATCTAAAAATTCAGATCCTGTAAAATAATAATCATCATCAAAGCTATTGAAATAGGTCTCAGGTGTTGATATATCTATTTCAACTTGATACTCAAAAAGCTCTTTTGTTTCAATATTTCCATAGATATCTCTACCAAGAGACCGGAATCTATACTCTTTACCATCTTCTCCTTCAAAACTAATTGTAGTTTCGACAAAAGTACCATAAACTTCCCATTCAGCAAATTCATCATTTACAAGATATTCCACGGTATAATCCATAATATCGTTATTGTCTTCTAACAACATAATTTCAAAAACTATTATTTCGTCCATAATTAATGATTCACCAGGATTAACGAGTGTTACAGGAGCCTTTGTATCTAGTAAAAGTTCAACAGTATGGTTAAACGATACATTTTTAAAAACTACAACTGGAACATTATTATTTTCATAGACTATTTTTAATGGATTAAAATTAACGAGATTTTCACCAGACTTTTTCCTAACTATATCTACTTGGAAAAAATTAGACAAACCGTCGTTACCTGTCAAAGAATCAACAATCACTACATCTCCTGAATTAAAAATTTCAAAAAGGTGATCTTCAGAACCTTCGCCCATTTCGTCTGCAATATGAACTCTTATGTTGTATCTTACTTGGTAATCCATATCCCTACAATCAAAATCATTGGTAATCAAGTCAAAATCACTGTCAATTAAATCAATGCAAAAGTCACCTTCAGAAAAAAAGTTGTCTTCAATAATCAGACTACTATTAAGAGAATATACGGCTTTTTCAAAATCTCTAAATATATTACTATCAACATCTATAGAAGATAAATAAGATCTTAAAGCTGTAGATGTATTAGTCATGGTATTTGATAATAATTCACCATCACTATTATTTGCTATAATTCCAAATTCAGAAAAATTAATATCATTATCCTCAATAGAGAAATCTGCAAGTAAGACAGTTATACTTTCTTCAAACTTTGTAATTCGATTATTAGTGATTACTATATCTCCTTCCTGTGAAAATATCCCTGTAATTGCGACATCTTGTAAATAAAGTATAGGACATCTTTCATGTTCACATTTTCCGCTTATATTATTGTTCTCTACTTTAGTAAATGTCCTATTACTAAGAACACCAATACTACTAACTGAAATAGAATTTTGCTCAATTGTAGTAATCATTGATGCATCAGAGATTCCACCTACTTCAACACCAATCGCAGAAATTATTGTATTATTAATTATAGTTAGTTCGGGAGAAAAATATCCAACAACACCGGCCCCCTGAGACCCATGGCTTAAATTTCCAAATATAGTATTATTTGCAATATAACCTTCATCAACATCTCTAGCATATATTCCATTACCTTCTGTTGTATGAATATAATTATTATTAATGTGAATGTCTTTAATTGTGAATGTTGAACCCCAACTTGTTGCTACTTGTATTCCATTATATTTTATCTCTGTGAGTGTATTATTGTAGATTAATCCATTTGACAATCCACCATATCCGTCATCGTATAACCAAATTCCTATACTTGCATTCATAATTTGATTACTATGTATTGTAAAATTCTTATAAGTTGACCATACTGTAATGCCTCTCCCACCAGCATTGGTAATTGTGTTAAATGTTATGTTATTATCAATGCCTTGTTCCCCCATGTAAAAATAATCTAAGGCAATAGGATGATATGTATTATTCAAAATGTTTTTAGTAATCAAGTTTCCAGAAGGACTGGTCGTTCCTGATGGCCAAGTCCAAAGTCCAATACCATGATAACCGGTATCAAATTTATTATTAATTACTGTATTATTATTTTGGTATGAATTAAATCTTATAGCTGATCTGAATCCATTAAATGTATTATTTTCGATGTGATGCTCACCACCATAATAGTCTGTGGGGTAAGTCCAATACCAAAAAACTATACAGGTTTGATACCATGGAACATTATCTTCAAATCTATCACAATCTTCAAAATAATTATTACTGTAGTTATTTCTGTAACCACTTCGGTCCATTATAGTATGCCATAAACCTCCTGCATCAGTAAATGAATTATTAACAATTAGATTATCGTCAGATGTTTGTAAATAAATCGCGTGTATCCTACTCAAGTTATGAAATACATTATTTGTAATTGTAGTATTCGTTGTTGAATTGTATAATGTTAGAGTAGCTTCTCCTCCTCTATTCTCATAATTTTGGAAAATATTATTCCGTACTGTTGTGAAATTCCCAAAAAAAGCTAATCCACCTGTACCATTCTGGAATATGTTACCCTGAAAAGTTGCGTAATCTCCAACATGACCTACATCTGATGGAAGAGTATTCCTAGACACGGAATTAGCTAATGTATTATTACTAAAAACAAAATTGTCTAAAGCTGAATTAATATTTCCAGTTTCATTAAATGTAGAATTCCTAATGTAAGAACCAGCACCAGTAAAAATTATAGATTGTATTTGACTAAAGTCAGAATTCTCAATCATTACTTTAGTGTTTGCTATACCAGTACTATCACTGTAATCGCCAATTACACCAATTGAAGAAGTATAATTCCACTTATCATTATAGTTTCCTTTACCTGTTAAATCAGAGGAAATTAGTGAGCGGTCATTGGTAGTTGATGGATTTAAATCAAAATCTCTTATGATAAGTGTCGAGCCTGAGGCTAAATAAATACAATTGCTATTAACTTCACTATTTTTCTGAATTGAATTTAAAGTTAAATCTGAGTTAATTATGTGTAACTTAGCGTAAAGAGAGATATTATCTCCAGATGAACTTTGGGTATGATAAACTGTAGAATTAATCCAAGTAACATCTCCTTTAAAATCGATGTAGCCTTCAGAGGTCAAGTTGACATTCTCAAGTTTTAGAGTTTTGCCAACAGTTACAACTATATCTTTTACATCAACCTCAGAGTCCCAGACATGAGTATCTTGTGTTATGATCCAATCTTGACCCTCTTGAGGAGCATCCCCGTTAGAACCTGCAGTAACATTACTCAACAAAAACAACGACAAAGTAAAGGCAAATGCAATGCAAACATGCTTATACACAGTTTAATATTAGATTTCCCTAAATAAATGTAATCGCTAATGTAAACGATAATTAGCTTTAAATTCTATCTGCGTTCATAAACGATAATGGTTCTAGAAAAATTAGGGGAATCTTTAAGAGAAACTTTACGCAAAATCGCAGGCGCAAGTCACATCTCTCCTGAATTGATAAAAGAACTTGTAAGAGATATTCAAAGGGCATTATTGCAATCTGATGTAAACGTAAGATTGGCTCTTGATCTAAGTAAACGCATTGAGACTCGAGCTCTAGATGAAAAAGCTCCTGCTGGAATGACTGGAAGAGAGCATGTCGTCAGAATAGTTCACCAGGAGTTAGTTAAAGCCCTGGGAGAACCAAAGTCTCTGAAATTAGGCCCTCAAAAGATAATGATGGTAGGGCTATATGGCCAAGGTAAAACTACAACAACTGGCAAGATCTCTAAATATCTTAAAAAGAAAGGACTTAGTTTGGGATTAATCGCAGCCGACGTTCACCGTCCTGCAGCATATGACCAGTTATCCCAAATCGGCGAACAGATACAGGTACCTGTTTTTGGCGACTCAAAAAATACTGATGCTAAGAAAGTTGTCAAAGAAGGTATGAAAGAGTTTTCTGATTTGGACATTATAATAGTAGACACTGCAGGAAGACACGCCTTAGATGGTGACTTAATAGATGAAATGAAACAAGTATCTGAGGTTTTCAAACCCGATGAAATTTTCCTTGTCATGGATGCTACTGTTGGACAGCAGGCAGGCCCCCAAGCTGAAGCATTTCATGATTCCGTAGGCGTTAATGGAGTCATTTTAACAAAGCTAGATGGTTCGGCAAAAGGCGGCGGCGCACTATCTGCTGTAGCTGTTACTAATGCTCCAATAATCTTTGTAGGTACTGGAGAAGGTCTTGATGCTCTAGAGACTCTTGACCCTGATAGATTTATCTCAAGATTACTCGGTATGGGAGATTTGCAAACTTTACTTGAGAGGGCTGAAGAAGTAATGGATGCAAGTACTGCTGAGGATACTGCAAAAAGAATGATGTCTGGTAAGTTCTCATTAATAGACATGAGAGACCAGATGGAATCATTAACCAAAATGGGACCTCTCGGAAAAGTAATGGAGATGATTCCTGGAATGTCTGGTATGATGAAAAAAGGTCAGTTAGAAGAAACTGAATCTAAGCTAACAAAATTTAAAGTTTTGATGAATTCTATGACTAAAGAAGAATTAGAAAATCCAAAAATCATTAAAAGATCTAGGATAAATAGAATTGCAATGGGCTCAGGTTCTGATCCCCAAGAAATACGAGATTTACTTAAGCAATATAATCAAAGTAAAAAGATGATGGCCAATTTAGGTGGAAATCGAAGAGCTCAACAAAAAATGATGAGACATTTCGGAAAAAATGATTTGAAATTATAATACAAAATATTAATATAGACTTTTTTAGAGTATTGAACTATGCAGACTTTCGAAATCAAAAGAGGGCACGGAAAAACACTAGAAGATGGTGGCTTAAAGAATATGATGGAAGAAGAGTTTGGTTCAGTAAAAAATGACGATGAATCTACCTTCAATTCCTCCTTTAAAGCCTTAAAATCTATAACTGTTGAATTTCGTTCTATTAAAGAAATTGGTGTGGAAACTGAAACAGATAATGAAGCAAGTCCAGAAGATTCTCTAGCTGCACATCAAGCGTATAACCGTTTTATGGAAACTGTTACTGGATTTAACGCTAAACAAAGAGTAGATCGTGCAAAAGCTAGAGCAAAGAAGGAAGCAAAAGCTGCTGCCGAAAGGGAAATGCAATCTTAGTGTGAATATTGCATTAACAGGTACACCAGGCACTGGTAAAACTACTCTATCACGACTACTAGATTTCAATACTCTATCAATCAACGATTACTATCCAAAAATATCTAATGGTAAAGATACTGAAGGTAATTGGCTAGTTGACACAGACAAAATGAATGAAGAAATAAATGTATATAATTATACAAATACTATTTTTGAAGGCCATACTTCTCACTTTTTAGATGGACTTGATTATGTAATTGTCTTAAGATGCCATCCAGACAAATTAAAGGAGAGATTAGTTTTAAGAAAATATAATGAAGAAAAACTAAGAGAAAATATGGAAGCTGAAGCGCTAAATATCATCTCGCAAGAGGCAATTAATGAATATGGTGAAAAAAAAGTCTATGAATTGGATACAACATCTTCCAAACTTAATGAATCAAAAACTTTACTAGAAAATATTATCAGCGGTAATATTAAATTGAATAAAAGGATTGACTACTCAGAAACAATTATGGAATGGTACTAATGGTAGCCGATGATTACAGAGATTTAGGAGCCAAAATATTGATGCCTCTTGCAAGAGCCATTCCACTTGGACCTATGGGCATCAGCTTTCTTTCATTATTAACTGCACTAACTGCGGGATATTCATTTTATGTTGCAGATTTAGAGTCTAATAAATCTTGGCTACTAATTGGTTCGCTTATGGTATTTCTAACTGCTGTTTTTGATGCTTTAGATGGAATAGTTGCAAGGATGCGCAATCTTTCTTCTAAAAGAGGAGATTTAGTAGATCACACTTTAGACCGCGTCGCAGATATTATCATCGTGGGAGGAATTGCAATTGGAAATTTGGTTGATATTACTATTGGATTCAGTGCAATTATAGGTATTCTAATGTTATCATATATGGGAACTCAAGCACAAGCAGTTGGTGCTGGAAGAGAATATGCTGGATTGTTAGGAAGAGCTGATAGACTAGTTGTATTGTCAATAGTCCCTATTATTCAATACTTTGACGAGGGTTATGGAGATTTAAATTATATGACATTGATGTGTTACACATTTGCTATAATTTGTACAATGTCAGCAATTTATAGATTTCAACGAATATGGAAAGAACTCGTTTAGTTAATTCTTTATTACGGTAAAGTCAAATTCAAATCCACCAACTTTCGAAGCTAAAAAATTATAGACTGAAGCTACAGCATAATGTACTCCTACAACAACGAGAGAAAGCCACAGAGGCATTGAAAGAAATACATATCCAGTATACTTAAGATATTCCAAGTCCATTAGCAAAAAAAAAATCCCTATAATTGCATAGATTAAACCGATTGGTACGTACAGTATAGCTAAAATTTTAGCATTCTGGTAATAGGATATCCTAGTAATTTGTGTTCTCATGAAATACTAATCTGGCATTGGGTAATATAATCTTCTGGAAAGATGGTGGGAGCACTGGGATTTGAACCCAGATCGGCGGGTCTCACCTATTGAGCCGGAGCCCATAGTTTGCACAGGTCATTGCTCCAATCATTCATCACGATATCAGCAGACCCTGTAGCAATCATTCCTGTATAATTGGAGCCCGCAATGCTGCCAGGTTACACCATGCTCCCCTAGTTTTTGCTAATCAGGACAGAATAAAAAGTCTATGATGATAATGTTAATAACTAAACCTTAATGCCACACTTAATGCAATCTGAGGAGGAAAATATAGATGAAAAGCCAAAAGAACACACTCCGGCACCTCCTTCAGAAAAAATATGGATGGACGTATATCTTGATCAAGACGGACGTGTGGCAAAACACGATTGGTGCTTGGATACTGGAATAATAAAAAACCAGGGCGGAGAGGTGGCAAAGCCAAAGGGATTTTACATTACAATATTAAATAAAATGAAATATATATTAGAAAAAGATTTAGGACACAAAGTAGATTCCCCAAAAATTAGTCAAGCACAAATTAGCCTCATATTGAAGGATTTAGATAAAGTCGATGGATTTTACGATAAATGGTGGAGAACTGAATCATCACAGTTAGAATCATTCATTACTGTGGTTCAGAATAGAAGGCCTGATCTATCTAAAAGATTTATTATTGACGCTGTTACTAGGACTTTAAATGGTTAGTATAGCGCCTTCAATGTTGGGAGCTGATTTCGGTAAGATGCGTGATGCTGCTGAACTAGTGGCTCCATATTCTTCATACCTTCACATGGACGTTATGGATGGGCACTTTGTACCAAACTTAACTATGGGTGTTGATTTAGTAAAAGCACTAAAGGGTATTGCACCACTAGACGTTCATTTAATGATTACAGATCCTGTCGATTTTATAGATGATTTTTATGATGCCGGAGCTGAAATTATTTCTGTACACGTTGAGGCCAATAACCCAAGAGAAGCGCTCATTAAAATTAATGAAAAGAACATTAAATCAGGAATTGCCTTTAATCCTTCAACTCCTAAAGATGAAATAATCCCATACCTAGATATTGCTGATATGATACTGGTAATGTCTGTAGAACCTGGCTATTGCGGTCAATCATTCCATGAAAATGCAATAGACAGAGTTAAATTTTTCAAAACAAACTATCCCGGTAAAATTATTGAAGTTGATGGAGGAGTAAGTACTCAAAATTCAGCTATTTTAAGCAAAAGCGGTGCAGATATCTTAGTTGCAGGAAGTGCTATTTTCAAATCAAAAGACCCAATACTAACAATATCTGAAATGAAAAAGAGTTAAACTTATTAATTATCTATTTAATAGAGTAACGTGAAAAAAGCCGTTTACATACTGATTGCAACTTTACTTGTTACTAATTTTTTATCATTTACACCGTCTGCAGAAATTTCTGAAGAACAATTTACGCATGCAGTATTTGCTGAGGAATTTACAGCCACATGGTGTGTTTATTGCCCTAGCGCAGCTGAAAATTTGATGCTCGTTTACGAGGATGTCCCTGGGGAACCTTATTATGATGATAATTTCTTTTTTGTTGCATTAATTACTGATGTAAATGATAAAGCGGACGATAGAATGGGAGACTTTCCTGATGTAACGGGATATCCCACAGTAATATTTGATGGTAATGACGAAAAAGTATCTGGAGGACAATCAAGTACTGCAAACTATGAACAAGCAATTGATAATACTGGACAAAGAGATGATACAGATATATCATTGGAAATAGAAATGAATCACTTGGGAAACGATAAACTTGACATATCCATTGGAATGACTTGGAATGAAGATGGTTCTTTTAGTAATCCTACATTCAACGGATATGTGAGGGCATACATCGTTGAAAAAATTTCTAGATATAATAATTACGACGGAGACCCGTACCATTTTGGATTTCTTGACTATGCGTTTGATCAAACTGTTGAACTGGAACCTCGAGAAAAACAATCATTGAGTACAATATGGACTGGAGGGGATCATCAGGATAAAAACGGCAATGATTTTTCAGACATTGATTATGATAATATCAATGTTTTTGTAGCATTTTTTAATGATGAATCTACAGCATCTGACAAGTACTCATTGGAATCTGCCTTTGCTATACCACCAGAAATTGAGATAGATTCAATTGATCATATAGTTAATAATCAATTTGAAGAAGTTGAAGATATTGCCGGTGGTGATTTAAGAATCAAAGGACAGGCTCAGAGTGAAAAGTCAGACATCTATGAATTAACGTATAGATGGAATAATAGACCTTGGAAGGCAACAGGCGTTGGAAATTTTAACGGAGAGTTTGAAGTAATTATTGACACAACAGAGATTGAAAATGGCCTAAATAACCTGGAAATTAAAGCTGAAAATACTGGAGCTTCCAACACAAAACTGATTGAAGTGAATGTTTTAAACGATTTTGAGAATCCAACAATAGAACTTCTGTCGCATTCTGATGGAGATACTATTGAGGAAGTTACCATATTCGAAGTAATAGCAACTGATGATAATCAAATTGATAAAGTCCAGTTCAATATTAATAACGGAGACTGGAGAGCTATGTACTCAAATGTTGAGGATAAATATATAGCTAGTTGGAATACTCAGGAAGCTGATGCAGGTAATGGAGAACATATTTTATCATTTAGAGCTACGGATAAAAGCGGAAACCATAAAACTAATTCCATTAATCTGACGGTATTCAATGAGGGAGACGTCACATATCCTTCTTTGAAAATAATATTGCCAGAAGATGAAATATACAATTCTAGAGTAAAAATAGAAATTCAGACAGACGACCCCGAAGGAATTAAGTCTGTTCAATATAAGGTCGATGGAAGTGATTGGAAAGATATGGATAATCAAAACGGCAACATATTTGCCACTTATTGGACTCCATACACTGATGGATGGCATGACTTATTAATTAGATCAACGGATAACCAAGATTATTCAACAAACTTATCAACAATGTTTGAAACTGACAGTAATCCTCCTTACATTAGCCTCAACTCAAATACCTATGACATTTCTGCAACAGCTACCTTTGAAATAAATGTTCAAGACTACAGCGATTTAGATACATTAAGATACAGAATAGATGGCCAACAATGGGTTGATTTGGATGAAACTCAATATGATGTTTCATTTGTTTGGGATTCCACTAAATACGAAGATGGTGAATGCTTACTAGAAATTGAGTGTATAGATCAGTGGGGAGCTACCAATAAAATTTATAAAAATCTTAAAGTTAAAAATAAAGGATTAATAAACACAGTAGCTCCTTCAAATGTTCAGACGAATAATGTAATTGAAATAAGTGCAATAATTGATTATGAAAATCCTAAATCTGTTAATTTAGTAATTGCTAAAGTGGATTCTGATGTTCTTGCTGAAGGTCAAAAAATACCTATGGAAGAGAAAGGAAACTATTACTATGGTGAATTATTTTTTGAAAATGCTGGTAATTATGTATACAGTATTGAAATAGATACAGGCCACGGTAAACTAAAGTCTTATGAACAGAATATAATAGTATCAGAAAGCCAAAAAGAATATGTTACAAATGAGAATGAAAGTGATTTACCAAGTTTAAGTTTTGGACCAATTATCCTGATTATAATTGCTATAGCTTCTAGAAAAAAATAATTATTTATTTACAAATATTTTTGAAATGAAAATACCTAAATCTGATGGGAGAAATCCAGGACCATTTTCCTCGTAACATTGTTGGCCTGCCAAACCCATTACATATGAGCCTAATCTCGCAGCTTCGAATGGCGACAAACCTCGAGCCATAAGGCCGCCACAGATTCCAGCCAATAAGTCACCTGTTCCTCCTACAGCCATCCTTGGGTGACCTGTATAATTTCTCTTTAAACTATCTCCATCTGTCATAAAATCTATTTTACCCTTAAGAAGTAATGTCACTCCATGCTTTTTTGAGAAAGATATTAAATCTTCTTCGCTAGAATTTATATCTAATCTTGTTAATTCTCCAAGATGGGGAGTCATGAGTATATTTTTTCTACTAAAATTATAAGTATTTATTGAATCAGCATCGATTACTAAATTATCAAAGCTAGAAATTATATTGCTTGTAGCTGACAAAGACTCGTCCATTTTACCCATTCCCGGACCAATAACTATACTATCAAAATTATGCTTCTCAAGAACTTCAACAACATCCTCAGTAATATATTCACTTTCTAGCTTATGAACCATCAATTCTGGAGCAAATTTGGACACCTGATCAAAACTACTGGCTGGAACAAACAAGTGAACTAAATCTACACCAGTACGATAGGCACCTATACCAGCAAGAGAGGGAGCTCCTGAATAAACACCTCCGCCGACTATAGCCACCTTACCATTTTCTCCCTTACGATTATTGGGGTTAAAATCAGGAAATAAGCACAATTCCCCTGGTCCACAAGACTGATCAATGAACTCAGAAATGCCAATATCAACAACAAATATATCTCCTGAGTTACTTTCACTCATCCCAAACTTAGTATCATGAAAGGTAATTGTTTGTGTTGGAATCACTGCTTTATTTTTCATAAAACCTGAAGGGACGTCTACAGATAAAATATTTTTGAAGTTATTTATCTTGTCAATTACTTCTCCATAAGGTTTTTTGGGTTCACCTTTGATTCCCGAACCTAATAAACAGTCAATTAAAAGTGTATTATAACTGGATAGAGTACTAAGAAAATTAAATGATTCAATTCTTCCCTTATACAGTTCCAGAGCTTTTTGTGGAATAGACTTTATTTCGTCTTCGACGTTAATAACTATTACATCTAAATTGTTGTCATGTAGCTTACTAGCAGCAACATATCCATCACCAGCGTTATTTCCCTTGCCGCATACAAAAATAAATGAAGTACAATCTGAAAAATGGTCCAAGATGTGCTTAGCCAAACGACTACCTGCATTATTCATCAAATGATAAATTTCAAGTCCATTGTGAATTGCATTAATGTCGAGAATCTGAAACTCTTTTATGTGTCTCATATTATATTAACTGATAGAGGAAAAGCAAAAAGAATGTGAACAGAATAGTACCGCCTAATCTAGTAAGAGGAATACGAATCATTGCGAAAGTGGCTATAGTTAGCAATATCAATAATGGAAGTGTACGTTCTATTACAAACTGTTCGACAGCTATAGGATTTATCATTGCTAAAACCCCCATGACCAAAAATATATTAGCTATGTTAGAACCAATAACATTACCTACTGCTATCTCTTTATGACCCATACGAGCTGCGGATACTGTTCCAGCTAACTCTGGTAAACTAGTACCAATTGCAACTACGCTAAGGCCAATTACTATTTCAGAAACTCCCATTGCTTCAGCTATAGAAACTGCAGCATTAACTGTAATTTGAGCTCCGAAAAGTAATCCAATTAATCCACCTAACAGAAACGCAAAAGAAGTATTTTCATCTACTTCTTCAACTGGCTCGTTGCTTGATCGTCTGTATAGCCAATAAATGTAAAATAAATATAAAAGGAAAAAGATTAAACCCTCACCAACGGAAATTAGATTATCTCTTGCAAAAAAGAAAAGTAAGAAAACTGCTAGTACCATAACATAACTGTCATCGTTAGCATCCTTCTCAGGAACAATATTAGTTCCTAAAACATAATAAAAAATGAAAGTAGAAACTGCTAAAACTAATCCTATATTAGAGATGTTTGACCCTACAATATTCCCTAAAGCCAAATCATTATAATCTTGAAAAGAAGAAATTATGGAAACCAAAAGCTCAGGAAGGCTAGTTCCAAAAGCAACTATAGTAACTCCTACTACATGAGGAGATATCCCCTTTTCCTCAGCAAAAGAAGCTGAATTTTCAATAAAATAATCGGCACCTTTAGTGAGTAGAAAAAAACCGAAACATAATAAGCCAAAATCTAAAAGTATACTCATCTTATAGACTCCATGTTTCGAATACGTTTATCAATTAGATGGGGTTTTGCAATATCGTGTCGAACAAATATGTTATTGCCTGAAATGTATGAAAGGCCAGTCTCACAGCTGGATTCAGCAGTTTCAATATCATGACCAGTACTCACGATAGCGGCAGCTCTCGAACTCGTTGTTGTAATATTTCCTGAATCATTAACATTTACTGCTGCATAATAGAGATCTGAATGTTCACTGTAAGAATCATTTACAATCAAAGTAGCATCATTTGCCGGATTGCTTCCGTAGCCTTTGGGAACGACGTATTTACAAACCGATGCTTCATTTCTGAATTTCACATCAACCAAGTTTCCATTAGCCATAGACATACAAACAGAAGCAAAATCTGTGTCTAATAAAGTCAATAAATTCATTGCCTCAGGATCACCAAATCTTGCATTGTACTCTATGAGTTTTACACCATCTCCTGTAGCCATAAATCCACCATACAATATTCCTTTGTAACCTTCATTATATTCTTTTACCAAAGCAGTAGAAACACGCTCATTAATCTCTCTAGCTTGATTCAATTCGTTATCCGTTAGAAAAGGTAATGAATGATTAGAATCTGTATAACTGCCCATTCCACCCGTATTAGGGCCTGTATCTCCATCGTAAGCTCGTTTATGGTCTTGCACAGCTGGCATATGATGTACCGTTTTACCATCACAAAAACTCATCAATGAAAATTCTTCTCCTACTATTTTTTCTTCAACTATGAATGATCCACCTAAATCAATTAATTGGTTACAGTAAAAAATAGCTTCTTGGATTGACATTAAATGTTCTCCTGACACTTTAACACCTTTCCCTCCCATTAAGCCGTCGTACTTTACAACATATTCTTCGGACAAATCCTTAATAAAATCTTCAACTCCGTTAATAGAATTAAATCTTTCATAACGAGGTGATACGTAAATTTCATTTCTAACTAGTAAATCTCTGGTAAATCCTTTACTAGTTTCAATTTGCGCAAGAAGCTTTGTTGGTCCGACTACAGGAATACCCTTACTCAAAAATGAATCGGAAAAGCCTAGAGCCAAAGGGTCTTCCGGACCTATAACTACGCAATCGATATATTTAGATAAAGAAAAATCAACAATTTTCTGAATATTGCCCTTATATGTGTTGACAAATAAAAATTCTTTTGATAAACTAATCAAACCTGGATTTCGGTTAGTTATTACAGAAAACACATCCACTCCAGCTTCAAATAATTTCTGTGCGATAATGTGCTCTCTAGCTCCGCTGCCAATTACAAGAAAATTCATCTATCACTCAAATCTGATGCTGAAATCAAACTTTCAAATGGGATTTTATAAGGAGCTAATTTTTCACTTGCACCTTCTTCTCTATCTACAACAACTAGTATTTTAGTAACTTTAATACCTTCTTTCAATAGTACATCTAGTGATTCTGCATTAGATCCACCTGTAGTAGCTACATCATCAACTAAAACTGTTTTTCCTTCTGACGGACCTTCTAGTCTAGATCCAGTTCCATGTTTTCTTTCTCCTTTTCTTATCATAGTATAAGGAATCCCAGTTTCTAAAGATAAGGCAACTGCAAGAGGAACAGCGCCTAGTTCCATTCCTGAAATAAAATCAATATTATTTGGAATAAGTCTTGCAAACTCAGAAGAGATTAGTTTCAAAATTTCTGGATTTGTTGAAGCCATTTTCATATTAACATAATAATTAGATTTTTTGCCGGACGTAAGTGTGAAATCACCGAACTTTAGAGCTTCGCAATCAATTAACTTTTGTCTGAGAGTAATACTGGAGGTCATAATTGTATTTTCTAATAAGGGACTAACTAAAAATATATTTGCCTCAGTGAAATACTTTTAATGCAGAAGGCAGCACGTTAATTTCCAGGGGCGTTGTACCTAGATTCTCACCATCAACATTTATTGCAGTGGGATCCTCGGTTTCAATAATTAAATTTTTAAACCTGTAATATTCAACGTTAGGATTCCAGACATGTGAACCAGATGCTTTGAGTTGATTAAACAACTTCAAAACTTGAAAGCGGCTTATATGGTATATTACTCCTAAGTCCATTTTCCCATCATCAACATGTGCCATCGGCGCTAAAGTTAGACGGTCACCACCTGTCTTAGTGTTTTGAATGAGCAACAAAATGAAAGAGGAATCTATCAGATTCCCGTCAACATAGCACTTTGCTTTCCTAACTTTACCTCTTATTATGCTCATCAGGGAACCAATGTCGTATCTCATCGGACCCAAAAATCTCATCTTCTCAGCTAAAATGTTAGCATCAACTCCTAAGCCCCAGCCAACAAGATTATGTGTATATCGCACGTTCTTTTTCCCATCTTTAAAAAAAGTAACTTTTCCAACATCCATTTTTCGCAATTTTCCACTAGTCAGTCTTTGTAGTGCATCCAAATAGTCTGTTATCTGCATATCATTGGCTTGACTATTACCTGAACCTGCAGGCACAATAGAGAGTGGAATACTATTAGAAAAAGAATCTTTTCTTTTCAAAAGACCAGTTATAATTTCTGAGATGGTTCCATCACCTCCAACAGACATCAAAGCATCTCCTTCAATGAAATCTAGTTTAGAAACCAATTCTTCAGCATGATTAACATATTCAGTAAAATGAATTACAGATTTAATCCTTGATTGATCCAAATCCGATGCTAACAAACTAGCCAAATTCTTACCTTTTTTTTGCCCTGCAAATGGATTTACAATAACATGTACTCGATTAACAGAGTAAATTTCTTCAATTTTCTGATTAATAAAATGAGGCACAGGTTCCGGTGGTGGATAATAAGAACCCAATAAACCTTTTAATTTATTAGGAGGAACTAAATCTACACGTTCTAGTTTATCAACCATATTTAGCTATATATCAAGCTTTATAAGGAAGTCTCTTTAAAGTTGAATATCGGGAATGTGGCATTAGCTGAACCCGTTAAGTGAGGAATCGCGAATGAGTAAATCAATATACAGCTACGTTAGAGATCAATGGAAAGTTCCATCAAATAATTTGAAAGCACTACAAAAGGAAAGACTTGTGTCTTACCGAAGAGAGGACGCTTCAACTAAGATTCAAAGACCAACAAGACTTGACAGAGCTCGAAGTCTTGGATATAAAGCTAAACAAGGTTATGTCCTTGTAAGAACAAGAATAAGACGTGGAGGAATGCGCAAGCATGCTATAACTTCCGGTAGAAGAGCAAAAAGAGCAGGTATCAGCAAAATAACTGTTGGTAAAAACTTGCAAATGATAGCTGAGGAAAGAACTTCAAAGAAGTACCCTAATTTGGAAATATTAAATTCATATTGGGTTGCAGAAGATGGCAGATATAAGTGGTACGAAGTTATACTAGTTGATCCTAATCATCCAGTAATCCTTGCAGATTCAAAAATTAATTGGATTTGTAACCGAGCACACAAAGGACGTGTGCATAGAGGCCTAACTTCGGCAGGAAAGAAATCTAGAGGGTTAATGAATAAAGGTAAAGGTGCGGAGAAGCTCAGACCTAGCAAGAGAAAGCATATGGTCAAACACAAACAGAGTAGAACACCTCACCCACCAAAGAAAACATAGAGGTTTGATATCATAGAGTACAATCGAAAAAATCCATATATGGCTAAAGTAGTGGACTCGTACACTATTTCCGAAGGTTCGGGGAAAGAAACTAATCACTACGTTTTCTCGATCAAAGGAAGTGGAATAAGGTACAAATCCGGCGACGCCATGGGCCTTTTCCCGAAAAATAATGAACAATTAGTAAAAGATACTATTGTGAAACTAAGAGCTAAAAGAAACGATTTAGTCTCCACAGGAGATGTCGATGAGACTACTCTAGAAAACGCCCTAATGCATAGGTTTGTAATACATAGAGCAGGTAGAAAATTTCTTGCAATGGTACACGAGAAGTTGGGTAAAGGTAAACCTAAAAGAGAATTAGAAGCAATTCTAAATGATTCTCATGAATTAGAGAAATATCTTTTTGTTAGAGATTATATTGATATAATGAACGAATACAAGGTAAAAATATCACCTCAAGAGTTTATTGATACTTTGTCTCCTATTGCTCCAAGGCTTTACTCTATCAGTTCCTCACCAAAAGCCCATCTAGGTGAAATTCATTTAACAGTAGCAATTGTAAAATATAATAATTTTGAAAGAGATCGATTTGGTTTGGCAACAGGAGATTTGGCAAAGGGAATTACAGTTAATAAAACTGAAGTCCCAATATACATACAACCGACCCGTGATTTCGTAATTCCTGCTGATGGAAGTAAGGATATTATTATGGTAGGACCGGGAACAGGTATTGCTCCATTTCGTGCTTTCATGGAAGAAAGAGTTAACACTGGAGCTACTGGTAAAAATTGGTTGTTTTTTGGTGAAGTTCACGAGGAAAGCACTTTCTTTTACCGAGATGAATGGTTTGAATATATGAAAAATGGGCATCTTACTAAGTTAACTACAGCATTTTCAAGAGACCAAAAAGAAAAGATTTATGTACAAAACCGAATTACTAACAATGGAAAGGAAATTTGGGAATGGTTACAGAATGGTGCCTATTTTTTCATTTGTGGTGACAAGCAGTACATGGCCAAAGATGTTCACAAAGCCCTAATCAATATTGCTGAAGAGCATGGCAAAATGAAAAAGGAAGATGCTGAACATTACATTAATCAAACGTTGATGAAAGAAGAACACCGGTATCTGAGAGACGTATACTGATTTGTAAAATCCAGCTTCAATTTTGAACTACAGCACTTACTTCAATTTCAATTAGTAATTCTTTATCGATTAATCGACTAACTTCAACTAATGTTGAAACTGGCTTTACTTCATTAAATATATGGCCATGAACAAGAGCAACCTCTTCCCAATCATTAATGTCTGTGACAAACATACGAGTGCGAATTACATCAGACAATTTACTTCCAGCTTCGTTTAAGATTTTATCAATTTTTTCAAAGATGAACTTAGTTTGTGCACCAGCATCTCCTGGAAAAACAATTTCTCCATGAGAATCAACCGCAGTAGTACCTGCAACTTCAATATTTTTACCAATGCGAACTGCACGGGAATATCCTGCAACTGATTCCCAAGGAGCACCGGAAGAAAAATTAATTCTTTCAGCCATATAATTATTTATCTTTTTTGCCACCATCTTGGATTATTTCACCGGTTCGCATATCAATAGTTTCTCCAGTCTCTGGATTATATCTAAAACCGGACTGTTGGGTATTGACTTGACTCCCTTGGTTTGAGTTAGGTTCATAGTTATCAAAATAATCTCCTCCGTCACCAATTCGATTATAGATAAACATACCAATTCCAGCTAAAGAAAGTCCGATTAAAGGAACCCAAACAAGAGGTTCACTAATTAAAGAGTCTTCATCATCGACAATAACTGGGTCTTCTTCTATATATTCCTCAATAGTAACATTAACATTTGCAGAGGCCTCATTGTCAGTTTCATCAAACTCATCAATAATGTTATCTGGATCAATACGAGCTTCAATAAGATATTGTCCAGCCTCTAGCGGCGTCCAAAAGAAAGTACGAACTTCTTCTCCATTAACTCTACCT
The DNA here is from genome assembly GCA_029977605.1 of Methanobacteriota archaeon. Classification (GTDB taxonomy): domain Archaea; phylum Thermoplasmatota; class Poseidoniia; order MGIII; family CG-Epi1; genus CG-Epi1. Next base: position 773 of record JAPOKN010000011.1, on the reverse strand, counting down.
AGAGGTTCTGTTTGATAAATTTCAAATAATTCACCGTCGATAAATAAGGATATTTCAGCACCTATACAATTAGCTGAAGCACCAGTCATATTCATCGTATCATCTGGACATTCACAACATATTTCAGGTCCAAAATTTAAAGCGCTAACTGAAATTTCGAGAGTCTGATTTAGATAAATTGTATTAGGTAAATTACGCATTTCTACAGACAACTGGAAATTTCTAGGCTTAACTGTTACACTAAGATTCAAACTATTATCAGTTTCATTTAAATCAACAAAATCGCTACCCGAAATTTCACCCACTACAGTAATGTTGAAATCCCCTGCAACATCTGTGGTTCTCCAGAAAATAGAAACTGATCTAGTCTCATTATATCCCAAATTCTCTTCAAAAACATAGTAAACTGCATTACCGTCAAAATCATAACTCTGAAACTCAGGTGTTGTGGAGTTATCTACATACAAAGAAAATTTAAAATTTGGAATCTCAGCTCTCTTATTTGTAATCAATAGTGAAATTTCCATGTGGTCACCTTTGAAGACAGGATCATTGGCAGTAATTTCAGATATTCCAAAATCATACTCGGGAGCTGCGACATTAATCAACAAGGAATTGACATTATTATCTTCATTAAGCTCGTCAATTTTTGAAGCCGAGTCTCCCCTTACTGAAATACTTGGTTGCTGAACTTGCCAAGTATGGCTAATAGTCAAATTGAGAAACTCACCCTGATTAACTGTGACTTCCCAACTATCTATCAACTCTCCATC
>JAPOKN010000056.1 GCA_029977605.1 Methanobacteriota archaeon | reverse complement strand
CAACAACGTAATCGGGTAAAAGTGCAATACTATCTCCGGGGAAGTTCCACACTAAGAGAAGCATTAAAGCCATTCTAGTTTGATAAGTAGGTGCAATCATTACAAATGGAGCATACCAACAAATGTACCATGTTGGGTAATCTGGACTTCCGAACATTAAAACCATGACTCCTAAGCCAAGCATCAAAATGAATGATTCTTCGGATGAAAGCTTGATGTTATCAAAATAAGTGGAACAACTTTTGTACAAAAAGAATACAATAACAGTATAGAATGCCAAAAATTCTAGAGCATATAGCCAGGGTGGATTTAGGCCCAAGCCGCCCTCATATAGGTAAAAGCCGGCTGCCACTTGTGAACCATAATAAGCAATAAAAGAAAAGCTAATAACTTTAATTGAAAAAATAGTCCAACCTGACTCTGTTTTCAAGTCATTACTGGAAATCATTGTATCCCATTTTTTCACAAACCACATCAGAATATTAGCAAATGCATTAGTTTCATTATCATAACGAGAAACTTCGACACCAGTTAGATGTCTGGCTGAAATCCAACCTAAGACCATAATGAAACCCATGATTCCAAATAATGAAATAAATACATTATTGAACGATAAACCCAAAACCTCTTCAGAACCTGTAAATTCATAGAAAGCACTTGCAAATGATTTCATCCACTCACCCATCCAAGTTCCTCCTTGGTATTCTCTGTATACTTTGACCGCACCAGGATATCTCATCTCTAAAATGCCATAAGATAAAATCGAAGCGATAGGCAACCCTCCTGAAAATAAAATCCGACCTCTCCATGAATATATTATGAACAAAAAGAAAGGTATCATAACTACTGGATAGAATTTCAGAGCTATTCCTAATCCTATCAAAAAACCTGATAGAATGTAAATAGAATCTAACCTCTGTGAACTTTCCTCAGGCCAGAGAAGCTTCAAAGGTACTAACGTGCACAAAATTACAAATGGATCATAATGTCCTGACAAACCTGATGTTTCAATCGCTATAGGAAATATCGCATAACTAATGGCTGCATATTGGGCATGTTTCTTAGAATAATGTTCATAGGCAATCCAAAAAATTCCAATAACTACTAATGAATCGCCGATACTAGAGACAATTCTGAATGAAGTGTAGTAGGTAATGTCTGTTGACAACAAATTGTTAACGACATCTGTAGAGAAGCCAATTATCCAAATATATAGGGCAAAAAGAGGCGGTTTGTTAATGTCTGCTCTTTCGATATATGGTTTTTGACCATCTACAAGTGCTTGAGATCGCTCCACATAGAAATCTATGTCTCTGGTAATTACCTGATCTTGACCTAACCATCCGAACCTAAGAATTATAGATAAAAAGAAGAGAAAATACATTTGCTTTCTGTAATCTGAATTTTTCAAAAAATTTATCTTATCTATTATTAAATCTAAATAATAGTATACTATCAAAAAAGAAATTGTCATTGCTATCCCATTTACAACATAATACCCCCAAATTGCAACTGAAATATAGCAAAATAAGTAAAGAGCTATTCCAAAAATCGCGAAAGAGGGTAATGGTTTCTCAGATTTAGTAGATTCTTTCATTACACTTATCCCCTATGATTTGAAATTTACTATTGTAAATGCCTTGATAGTGACTCAAGACTACCGTTAATAAGTATGAAGGCAGAACTATCTATTAATCCCAGAAGCGTCTTGTTCTTGCATATGTGATTTCAGCTTCGATTATGGCCTTAACTAGATCTGATTCATCTCTCAACTGCTTTCTCAAAATTCTACCTGCAGTATCTGGGCCAATACCTCTTCCTGCAATTACTAAAGCTGCTCTTTCGCCGTGAGACCTTGCCAATGAAGCTGACTTAGTTAGTTTCTTATTACTCACTTCTCGGTTAAGCTCCATTGGATGTAGTAAAGCTATCATTCTACTGTTACAATTTGGACAGACTAATTCATGCTTAGTAATCATCTTTACTTTTCTTTTTCTAGAATTGTCACAAGATAAACATCTTAGAGATAAATCTGTTCGATGTAAACGTCTTTTTACAGCCGTAACTACGGAACTATCTGATTTAGGAGGCTTGAGGTAGTCTCTGTAAGGATCTAAACCTGCATGTCCATGGGGAGTTTTCGGAGACAGTTTTATTGAAATATCTCCTGAATTGATTTGGTGGATAAAATCTTCCATTCCGTTTTCGTCTAATTGATGAAATAAAAATCTTTCAACTGCTTCTGTATATAGTGGAGTATCCGAATACGCCTCCATTAATTTTTTCATACCAAATTTCCCAATATCTGCATCTGGAGCAATAGCTCCCATTTTCCTTGCTGAATGAAGAAGTTGTGGTTTCAACGAAGGACTATCTTTTATCGCAAATCTTAACAAACTACCTACTTCAGGAACAAAGCCTTTCAAAATGGCAAGTAAATCTTTAACAGTTGTTCGAGCAGGAACATCTAAAATAATCCTGTAAGGATCAAATTGAAATCCAATTTTATATCCACTTTTAGCAGTTAACATTGCAGTAACTATCATGCCTATTGTACGATTTAACCTACTTCCACCAGGATAGTTCAAGATGAATAACCTTTCATGCTGCTCAACAGTTAAACAAGAAGGTGATGGCATTACTCCTGCGTCAGCTATGTCTTCATGATATTTTTGAAGTACATCTAATGCCTCTCGAGTAATTGGTAAACCTGCCCAATTTCCATCTGACAATCTTTGTGATGCCTCTTGTGCAACAGAAAAAGGAACTGGAATATCCTCACCGATCCATCTTGGTAATTCGCCTAAAGATGATGAAGGAGAAACTGTCACCTCTTCATCAATTTCAACCACGGCCCACACTGAACCTCTGAAAACTATTTTATCTCCAGGAACAAGATCTAGAATAAATCGTTCATCTAATCTTCCTATCATCTTTCTAGTTGTGATGTCTCTTACCCCTGAAGTTCGCTGATCTGGGATTAATGACAGGTTACCATGGAAATATTTCATTGCCCTAGGGCCTTGCCTAACTGCTTTACCAATTGTTCGATTTTGATGGACCTTATCCAATAAATCTAGCATGTCTGTTAGATTTTCCTCATTAAATTTCTTAAAAGGATAAGCTCGTTTGATTGTGTCTAAAAATGTTTTCTTATCCACATTTTTATCACAGACAGTCCAAGAAATTATTTGATTTGCAAGAACTGCCAACGGCATTTCACGGATTCTCGACGGCTCTAACTCTCCTGACAGAGTTCGACGAGCAATAACTGCAGACTCTAAAATTTGGGTTTCTTCGGTAGATACTATTCTTCCGATAGCAGTTTCCTTGATTTTATGTCCTGATCTTCCTAATCTTTGACTCATGCGAGAAGCGTCCCTTGGTGAATTGTACTGAATTACTAATGCTGTATTACCTACGTCGATTCCCAATTCTAAGGATGAAGTGCATATCAAAGTATTAACTGAGCCTTTTCGATAATCCTCCTCTGCATCTATTCTCACATCTTTACTCAATGAACCGTGATGTACATGGATACTTGCATCAGGATCCCACATATTCCATCGGACTCCCATTGCCTCAGCTGTATCTCTAGTGTTAACAAAAAGTAACGTAGGCCCCATTTCTGAGGCTTTTGCAGAATATCTAAGAGCTGCAACTCGTTCCGGTTCCCAATACAACTCATTTACTAGCTCATCATCGTCAGACACCGGTTCGGGTGCATGTACCAATAGATCCATGTTTCTTTCAAGTTTAGGAGTTAAAATTTGGACATCTCTGTCTCCTACTAGAAACGATGATACTTCTTTAGGAGTTCCGACTGTAGCACTTAGACCTACTCTTTGGAAATCTCCTGCAAGTAAAGCCAATCGCTCAAGAGCTATGCTCAGCTGAGCGCCTCTTTCACTTGAAGCCAATTCATGAACTTCATCGATTACTACTGCTTCAACTCCAGAAAGATTCTTTCGTAGTCTCTTCCCCGAAAGCATAATTTGTAAAGTTTCAGGAGTAGTGATCAATATTTGAGGAGGATTACGAGATTGTCGACTCCTTTCTGACTGTGAAGTATCTCCGTGTCTTACAGCCACACTAATTCCAAGTTCTGAGCCAATATCTTCCAATCTACGAAGCATGTCTCTGTTCAAAGAGCGAAGTGGTGTAATGTATAGAACACTAATTGGCTTGAGTTCAGTCTCCAAAAGTCTATGAAACAAAGGAACCATAGCTGCTTCAGTCTTTCCAACTCCAGTTGGTGCAATCAAAAGAACATTAGAACCTGAATCAATTACTGGCCAAGTTGAAGATTGAGCTAGTGTTGGCTCAGAAAGGCCTCGTGTTTCTAATGCTTTAAGCAAATCTGAATTGATTTTCATAATCTTAAATCTATTAGGTTGCCTAATTCTCCAAAGTCTAATCCTTCTAAAGTCTCTACACGTGCTTTTGATAAATCTGCCATACCATTTCTTAGTATAGGGCCCAAGCCTTTCAATGGTTCCCTATTCATCGTTCTTCCTGCTAATTCTCCAAAGGCAGGCATCACAATCAATTGTTCTGGAACCTTATCATACCTTTCATGTTTCAGCATTGGAGCTCTCAACCAACAAGACTCACTGTGTAATTTGTCAACCCTATCGCGAAATGAAAACGCAGGATGCTCGTGACCCACTATCAATATTCTCGAATTCATTACTTCTTGAGAAGGCCAAGCATGCCCGTGAGCAAAACCAATGTCTCCAATAGTGCATCCACTTGAATCGTGGTAAATCACTTCTGGAGGGGCTATAGAATCTAGCCCTCCGTCGTGGTTACCAGGTACTATCTCTACATCGGCAATTCTCATGACTGCCATAAAAAATTGATCTAAATCTTTCCTTTGTTGTTGACTATTATGTGGAACTTGATGTTTAACATCTCCTAAGAGAAGTAGTCTGTTAGATTTAGTCTCTTTTAATAATTTCAAAACTTTTTCAGTTCGAGAGGTTGATCTGTTGGGAACCCAAACCCCGCTACGAAGCATTTCGGCTTCAACACCGTAGTGTAAATCTGAAAGAACTAAAAGGGATTCATCAACTAAATTTAATGCCGCATGGCCATGAACAGGAACTATCTTCATAAACCTAAATCGCCAGCGAATAGAAAGGCTCCTAACAAATACCCAATAATTGCTCCACCATTGAGTAAGGGAAGCCCAGCCTGAGGTCTCCCACTAAGAACAAAAATCATCAAAATAAAGAAACCAACAACACTTCCAAACATGGATGCTAGGCCCACTGCCCAACCCAAAGTAGCTTTAGCAGAAACAACTAAGGCTCCAGGAATAACTAAGTCTCCTAAACCCATGAACAAGGCTTCTCTCTTTTCTCCACTCTCAATTTGCTCATTCAAGCTT
>JAPOKN010000035.1 GCA_029977605.1 Methanobacteriota archaeon | reverse complement strand
TGGTCCGGTGTTAAATTTGAAGAAAAGCGTCTTACCTTCCATTTCCGCGTGGCCTGGAAGTCCTTTATTTTGTCTTAGAGTAAGTAAATCTTCCCAAACCAACTGAAATTCATCACCGTTCTTAACTAAATATTTGGAATCCTGAGTCTGTTTAAACTTTATTCGAAGTGATTCATTTAAGACTGCTAGAGTTGCATAAACCATGGGATTATCGTGCCCAGCTACCAAGACAAATCTATCTGAAAAGCGTTTGGTAGGATCTCGAATATCCCATCTCATGGCACCTGATAGTAAGGTAATTAGCATCCCATGAACTTTAGAACGAGAGCCACCAGGATGACCACTCTGACTTAAATTGAGTGTAACATCTATGCATTGATCAATTAAGTCTTTAGTAATTTCCCAAAATTGATAATCATTTTTTAAATCTGAAGGACTCTTCATATATTTGGGATTAAAGTATTGTTTTTAAGTTCTCCTTACAAATTAATCTTCGACCTGTCTAGCGAGATATCCTCTTGAAAAAAGAATTTGAACTACAGACCATAACATGAAGAAAACAAGAACCGATAATGCCTGACCATAAATTGTATTGTATTCGATGGAATTGGAAAAGCTGTAAGGTAAAATACTTCCCAACAAATCATGGAATAAGAAAGCTAGTGAAGTCAAAATCATAGTGAAGGCGACGGTAACCATCAATGTTGTTAAGAACCAAACTAGAACATCCTCGTATTCTTTTGAATATGCCATAACTCTTGCTAATCTACTGTATCTTGCATGGCCATAACTTAATTCCAAATAAAGAAGGAAACTAAAAACAAACCCTAAAATTGGATAAATTTGTTCATTTGTATTGCCAGTCAAACCAAGAGGCATAGATAAGATTAGAAATGCAGATACTACTAGATTGCCTACTTTGTTCTGCCAAATACCAACCATTCCAGTGGAAACTGGCAAACCAATGAAGACCCAGAATAGTACTTGCTGGAGAGGCTCATATGGTATCCATTCTACACTAAATACATAACCAAAGAAAATTAATACAAAAAAGGAAACTATTGCAATTAAAACATAGTCGTATATTTTTTTACTAGAGCTTAACAAAACATTTGTAGTTCCTAAAAATAATCCTACTAATATTCCAGCTATAACAGAAGTATTGAGTTCATTGATCACATTACTACTATACAAACTACTTGTAAAACCATCAAGTGCACTGAAGAATAGTGAATCTTCCAAGGGATTAATCAAATAAGCAAAACTCAGGCTAAGCATTAATGATAAAGTCGCTACAGACTGCATAATTGCTAGAGTATTGCTTGTTTGCATTATCGTATTACCTCTGCTAATGAAGTAGACAGGACAGAATCAGGATTCCAACGCATGGCACGAGCTCCTAAAGAACGAGCTTCTGTAATCTTATTTTCCAATGAAGCTGAAGCTGTAAAATATACAGTAGGTGATATTATCCTAGAATCTCTATCATAATCCAAAGTGTCTGGAGCAATAACAGTCAACTTGAAACCTCTGGCAGTAATTTCACGAAGTGCAGTCGCACTAGTCTTATCATTTTCGAGAGTTGATATGACCATTACAGGAGAACGAGGTGTGAAGTTTCGAAGATCACCTAATACAGTATGTAATCCTAAAGAACCTCCAGATTTAATTTCTGCTAAAGCTGTTAAAATCTTGAAAAGATGTCTTTCGCCAGTGTCAGGAGAAATGACGTTTACAGACTCACCATAGGTAATCAAACCTACTCTATTTCTAGTTCTTAAAAAGAAATTTACTAATGATGCTGCTGCCTTACATGAATAATTCAAAGGATTCCTTAGAATTGTACCTGTACCTGTAATCTCACGAGCATCTAAGACAATCATTATGTCTGAAATATCCTCTCTTTCAAATTGATTGACCATTAGCTTTCTGGTTCGACCAAACACTCTCCAATTTATATTCTTGAAGTCATCTCCGGGAAAATACTCTCGAATACCATAAAATTCTCCGCTAGTTCCTATCCTTCTAATTGGCATGGCTCCTTGATACATTTTTGGAAAGTCTGTTGACAAATCAACGCCTTCTATCTCCTCAATTTGGGGTAAAACAACTAGACTAGACTTAGATTCAATTTCAGATTCATAGTAAAATAGAAACGAAGGGTTGTATATCCTTAATCTTGGATTACCAAGCCTAAATTGACCTCTCAATCTACAATCAAGTAAATATTGGTTAACAACTGTCTCATTTTTTCTTAAGCGAATTACACTATGATTTAATCCAGATTGAACTTCTACTTCAGAAGGTAGATTATCATAAATTTCCAAGAAACCTACCGCACGTCCTTTATTTTGAACAACTAGATCAATACTGACACTACTATTTTCAAAAACTTGGTCATCATTAAAACTTCTTGAAATCTTTACGTCAATAGGTCTGGTATTAACAAGACTATGAACTGCTACAAAAGCTAATATTGTAGTTCCAAGTAAAAAAAGCTGAAGATTATTAATGAAAGGTGCAAATAATACAAGAATGACGCCTAAACCAACGTAAACAATTGCTTTACGTGTCCACATTGAACTATTCCACAGTTACTGCTGGAACTTGGACAGTCATAAGTAATTCACCTATAACCTCTTCGACATTTACACCACGAATACGTGCTTCTGGCTTAAGAATTATTCTGTGGCCAAGTACAGGAATTGCAGCTCTTTTAACATCATCAGGAACTACATAATCCCTCCCAGAAAGAACTGCCAAAGCTCTGGACAGCTTGAACAGACCAAGACTTCCACGAGGACTTGAACCTACAGCAACACGAGGATCTCTTCGAGTAGATTGAACTAAGTCTACAATATATCTCATTACTTCTTTCTTAACAAAAACTTCCTCGATTGAGGCGTGCATTTCATCTACTTTATCTGGAGTAGCGCGGGATTTAACCGTAAAAGAATCTTTCTTTCTTTGTGAGCGCCCTTCTAGAATGCCTGTCTCAACATCCTCATCAGGATACCCTACACTTAATTTAATTAGAAAACGATCCATCTGAGCCTCTGGGAGAGGGTAGGTCCCCTCGTACTCAATAGGGTTCTGAGTTGCCAAAACAATGAAAGGAGATGCTAATTTGTGCGTTGTTCCCTCAATAGTAATTTGCTTCTCCTGCATCGCTTCTAGTAAAGCAGCTTGAGTTTTAGGAGGTGCTCTATTTATTTCATCAGCTAAAAGAATATTACAGAATATCGGCCCTTTACGAAACTTAAATTTATTTTTTTCAGGGTCATAAAAATAAGAACCTGTAATGTCAGCAGGTAATAAATCCGGTGTAAATTGAATTCTCTTAAATTCGCATCCTAAGGCATCAGCCAAAGTATTAGACATCAATGTCTTTGCCAAACCTGGAAAATCTTCAAACAAAATGTTACCATTAGCTAGAATTCCTGCCATAACCATTTCAATAGTTTGTTCTTTTCCTAATACTACATTAGAAACTTCATCTGCAATTTGTTTTGCTGACTTGTTAGTTTTCTTAACTAAGTCAAGAGATTGACTAGAATTTTCTTTAACATCTTTTTCGCTACTCAATTTACCACGCACTCAATTTTTTAGCTATACTTCTGAGAATATCTGGCCTTATTTCTTGAGGATTACCCAAAAGCATCTTAATATCTTCATCTAAGGCCACATTATAACGATTCAGTACGTCTGCTAGCATGGACATTCTATCTTTTCTGGATTTATCATCAAACTCATAAATTTGATGCTTCAACCTTAACCTCTCCAAAAATACATCTTGAAGTGCAAGAATTCCCTTATCAAGACTATGCCCGTATGATCTAAGAGGCCTAGGTTTTCTAATATCGAAAATATGATACCAGCGTTTAGGTTCAGCCTGCCTCATCGACAAGCCCATCGTCAAAATAATTACTAAAACAAGAACATTTAGCCTAATTACTTGGATTATTAAGGTATCACCTGCTAGAAGAAAATAGAATCCTAATGCACTCTGAAATAAACTAGCCCCAAACGATTCTTGTGTATGTCTAGATTCATCAAATAAAATATCACCTTCAATACCTATCATTGATTCTATTAGACTTAATAAAAAGTCAGAATTTCTGTCTTCATTCCACATCATGTTTATTGGCAAACTTGAATCTGAAACAAAAACCGCAGTTCCTAATTGTACCCCTTCAGCAGATTTCATTTCACAACGCATTCCAACTGTAAAACCTTGAGGGCCGGACACTTCATCTTCAGGAGTTATTAATCCGTCGTCATCTGAATCAATCCAAGAATTTTTTGATGTAGAAATAAAGACTTTTTTATTCCATTCAAAGCCTTGACTCCAAAGATTGATGTATTGAGAACCTAAATCTCTAATCGCAACAGGCTCATTCAAAAGTATGTTGTAAGATTCACCTTCAACAATTGCAGTCGTAGGAATCAATGATAAATTATCTCTGTAGTTTTGATCCCATAGCCTATGCTTTACAAATTCGATTGCAAATAATTCTGCAATAGTATTAGAATAATCAAAATCACCGAACACAAGTATACTTCCACCGCTCTCCATATATCTTGCTAATATTTCCAGTTCAAGAGAAGAATATGGAGATTCTGTGCCTACTACAACAAATAAGGTAGAGGAGGGGTCGGAGATCTCATCAAGTACACCAGGATTTGACAATACTGCACTAACATTATAGTTTGTATTTGGATTGTCTTCCAAACCTTTTCTAAAATTTGAAATATCATTCCAATCATCATCATAAGCTGATAATTGAGGATCTCGTTCTGCTACGTATTGTAAGAGAGGAAACAGAACTAATGTACAAACTGCCACTGTAGCAAAAAGAATAATTATACCAGAGCGGCTAGATATTTCCATATTAGTCTTCTAGAGCTGATTCGTTCAAATCTAAACTTTCAATTACAGTTCTAAGTGCAGATACTGCATTAATTCTGTGATCATCATCCAATTCTTTCTTAGTATAGTCTGCTTCCTCATAAAGAATAGTCAATCTTGCAACTGAATCTTGATCTAGTGATAAGGCTGTACGCAGAGCTTCTTGAAACTCCCTAACTGTTTCGAAGTGTTTTCTTAGATATCCATGACCCTGTAAAACTTTACACATCTCTTTGTAGGAGAAAACAATTGAATCTCTATAATCCATATTTGCCTCTAAAGCTAAAGCGGTTGATTCCAAAATCCGCTGAATTTCTCTAAGATGACGCTCTCGATACCATTTCCAGCCTAGTAATACTCCTGAAGATGCGACTAAAGTAGCCCCAATAATTGCCCATATTGCATAGTTAGATTGTTGTGAAGGTGCTCTGTATATAATTGTAGATTCAATACTACTAGCTACGTATTCTTCATTCCCTGTGTAATTTACAGTTACTTGCATTGGAATTGTTGTATTCCCTGAATAATAAGACGAAAACGTTGCAGTTCCGTTGAAATCTGTAACAACCATTGTAGTCATTCCAAGCGGTTCAAATGATATTAGTAATGGAGCTCCAGAGACATAAGTTCCATCGTACATTTGAAGAGTAATCGTTCCTGTGAACTCCTGCTTAAATTCTAAAGAAGCTGGAACATCTAAAGTCAAAAACGTTTGACCTTGGACAAATAATTTTGAGGTAGTACTGTTTCCAATATAATAATTGTTACCAAGCGATTCAACAGTTAAATTATGATATCCTAAAGAAGTGCCATAAGGAATTTCTAAGTCTATGCTAAATTCACCATCAGAATTTGTATTCGTGATTAAAGGAAATCCAGAATCTAAGGTTAACCTAACTTCAAGACTAGAAACCGGACGATCTGCTTTGTCGAATACAAAACCTGAAATTGTTTCAGTTGTATTTGTCATTGAAGAATAATCTGGCAATTCGATTCTAATATTGTGAGATACTTGTAAAACCCAACTAGAAGTTGAAGATAGATAAAATTCATCAGGAATATAAGTTACCATTATTGTGTTTGGACCTGCAATGCTTTCGTCTGGAACTAAATAAGTATTTTCGAAATAACCATTGGAATCTGATTCAATTGTTTCGATGATATTGCCATCAAACGAAAAACTTAAGGTTGCTTTGAGTGGATTACCCATGTCATCCTTCAAAGTTCCATTAAAACTAAAAGTTTCTCCAACAATTACTTCTGAATCAGATGATAATACAATATTAGTGGAAGCTACCACCCTAACTTCTTGCTCAGAGAAAGATGGAAGATAGTATTCGAACCCTAGGTAATCCCATTTAGCAACATAATTTCCTAGCTTGTGATTAGGCGCCAAAGTAATATTTTGCTCAACCAAACCGGCTTCATCAGTTACTAAGTGGTATCTTTTACCGTTAAATGTCAAATTAACATGTTGATCTGACATAGGATTAGCTAAATCGTCAAACAAATAAGAACTCAAGAAAAACTCTTGATTACGGAAAACTTCAATCTCATCAAATTCAAAGACTGTAGTTGATAATACCTCAGAATTTGCATTGTTATTTGATTCAACATAAAAATATGAACCTGTAAAAACTACTCTAATATTGTGCGTTCCAAGTGTAGTGTCAAAGGGGATTAAATATTCGAAACTGTAAAGTCCCAAATTTTGAGTAGTAACATTTCCTACAAATATTCCATCAAAATAAACTTCTAACTCTAAGTTTGGAAGTCCCATTCCAGCTACATCTCTAAGATATCCTGAAACTGTGGTAGATTGATTTCTATATCCACCTAACCACTGTATGATTACCTCGGTTTCCCTCTGAACAAACACTTCAACTACGTCTGATGATTCACGAAGATAATTTTGATCTTCAACTTTAGCAGTTAAAGAATGATTGCCCACCATAGTGTCATATGGTAACCTGAAACTTCCTTCAAACTCTCCATTGACTGATTGAACTGTAGTCCTTGTGATTCCATTCCACAATATCTTAATTTCTCGGTCTAAGGGAACTTCCAAATCATTCTCAATGAATCCATTGAAAGAAACATTATTGCCTGCGATAACTGAAGCGTTGAAATCAAGTATCTCAATTGAAGTGCTACCCCATATTGTATAATTTGAAATATAATTAGATGGAAGATAATAACCAAATCCACCAAAATCAAGTTCTACTGGAATTACACCAACTGGATGATCTGTGTCTGAACATTCCCAATCAGACTCACAAATAAAACTGAAGCTACCGTTTAAATCACCTGTAACGTATCTCAAATAATCTCCATTCCAAAAAATATTTACTTCAATATCTTCAACGGGCTGGCCCCTATCGTCTAAAATGGAACCGTTGAACCAGACATCTGACCCTCTAACTAATTCAGTATCGGGGATAAATATTAATGTTTCAGAAACTACCGTGAACTCTACGGTCTTTGATGCATTATCGTAGAAAGGTTGGGTAGAATTATCAAAATTAACTTCAACTGTAATTTTCCCTAATAATTGAGCATTAGGTACCAAATAATCTTTAGAGAACGACCCTCCAAATATTGTAGTTGAAACTCCATCAATTTCATTATCACCCCACTTGAAGGATAAATCAATACCGGAAATTGCAAGAGAGTTTTCATCTCTCGCGAAACCAGTTATCTCTATTTCCTGATCGCGTAAAACTTGTTCCTCATTAACCTCAATTATGACTTTCTTGTGGAAGAATACTTCTTCCTGTGAAGTAGCTCCTAAGTTATATTCTATTTCAGAATAACTGAGTTTGAATGAATGTGAACCTACATCTAAGTATGAAGACTCTGGAATATATTGAAAGCTAAATGTACCATCTGTGGTGAATGATTCAACAAAAACGTCATCAAAATAAAACACTAGATTTCCCTCGAAAAGAGTTCCATTATCCATTGAAAGATTACCTGAAACGATGAATTGGTCTCCAGAGTAAAAATGTTTTTTATCTATTTGGAAGTTGATTACTGTTTGTTGATAAATTTCAGTTACTTGTGACGCTTCAGAACTATCATGGAGAAAATTACCTGCGAAATCTGCAGACCATGTTACGTTTGCAAGTGAAGTATCAAGTGTAACTAAGTAATCATAAGAGAAATCACCATCGGATTCTGTTATTGCGGTTCCTAAAATTTCATCATTCCAAATGACTTGTATCTCCTCGTTTGAAATAGGTTCACCAAGGTGATCAACAAGCTCTCCTTCCAATGTAACTGTTTCACCTCTAGTAATTTTTAAGGAATCTGCGTCTAAAATAATATTACTAGTACCTAATATTGTAAAAGGCAATTCTACCTTTTCATCGGGTAATGTATCGCTCGAACTAATAAATGAAACAATTATCGTATAATTGCCAGCAGATAGGCTGGATGGAACTGAAACCTCGTTTGACCAATTTGAATCTTCAACAGCAAAAGATGAAAGAGTAGACCCAGATAATTCAATGCTTATATCTCCATTACCTACAGCTTTTTCTAAGACGCTACCATTAACATAAATGTTATTAGAAATATACTCACTGTCTGTAGAAAGGATGGCCGTTAAATTTACAGTCTCATCCATAATAATCAAATTAGTTGTAACAGTTTCTTCATTAAGATAAGTTGAACCGTCAAAATGAGATTCTAAGCGATAGTTGTCATCTGAATCTGGTTGACCATTTTCAGGTACAGTCCAATTGAATACAAAATTTCCAAACGAGTCTGTAGTTGTTGTACCTATATCACAACGATATGGTTGCCACCATTGGGGGTTACAACGAACAGTTCCTGGTTTTCCTCCGCCAAACCCAGGCTCCCATATCTCAAATTCAATTTCTTCATTAGATGCTGCAACACCGCCTATATCCAGTAAAGTTCCTGAAACAATTAAATCCTGTCCTTTGCCTACAGAAGATGGTGCTGAAACAGTTAGAATTGCATCTGAAGAAATTTCAATTTCCTTGGGCCCATCTACACCCAAAAAACCTTGTTTGTAAGAAGCTGCATAAATTTCATTCAATCCAAGAAGTGCTGGAAGAAAATCTGTAGAGTTGTAGTCGAAAGTACCCGAAGCCGTTGTGACTGTAGAACCTATTTCAAACGCTGGATTTATATGATCCTTATCCCACATTCCAAAACCTATTGGGAAGTTGGACAATTTAGTCCCATTTTCATCCTCTGCATAACCCGTAATACGAATTATCTCACCTTTTGCTACTTCTTCTGGTGAATATGATTCAATAACTATGGTAACTTCTACACCAGTCATATTATCTATATCGTCAGGATCCATCTCATCGAAATCAAAGGTGTCTCCATCCTCATCATCTTCATCAGGCCTATCAAGTGTTGTACTGCTACCTGTTCCACCTAAATTAATTCGTTTCCAGTGACTTGCAGAAACCGTTTCATTATCAACTGGAATGTATACTTCAACAAATGCATGGGCCTCATTCGAAACATACCTTGTTGGCGCACCCAATGCTAAAGCTGTAACAAAGAAACCAAAAGATCTGTGCCTACAAGCCCCTATTCCGTTAATGCAAATAGTCTGATAAGCATCCCATGGTTCCTCTGTATCAGGGACATCTCCGTCGCCCTCTATAAATGAAGAGAAATACCAGGTCAAATTATTAATTATTAATGCTAAATTTGTTTCAGGAGTTCCATTGTCTGGCCACAACCAATACAAGGGTTCATTAGCTATTGTTCCATTATCGTGTCTATACTGGAGAAATTCTCTGACATTTTCTTTAACCTGATCCGCACCATTTATTGGCCTTATAATTTGCTCAGGAATATCATCAGTTGTTAAATCTTCGGAAATAGGTCTGTTAAAATATGAACCATTTGTTCCCATTCTATATTTCAAATCTATAACTACATTTTCATTTCCTTGAACATAGTAATTATCGGCTCCATCCTTAAAAAATCGGATATTAACTCCGGTTGAATTTGGATCATAATCTATTATCTCTGCGTCTGGCGATACTGAAGGAATTCTCGTATATTCTGTCGTGCTAATTGTAATTCCCATCCATATCCATCCCTCAAATATATTTGAATATCCTTCATAATTTGTAGGGAAAATTTCATATTTATCTGAATCATAATTGTACATAGTGTACATGTCAGTAGGATTTGAAGCTTGATCATCGTAGAGAAGGCCGTCCAAGGAGGTCCATCTTTTTACGGTACCTAAAACCGGATCAAATATTTCATAAATTGTTACATTTCCATCCGTAGCTCCTGTGTCTGGATTGCTTTCGTCATCATCTCCAGGATC